>JAUXIQ010000403.1 GCA_030620925.1 Nitrospinota bacterium | reverse complement strand
TGTTCCAGGCCTGGCACAGGCTGAAGCGCTTGCCGAAATCCTTCAAGGGGAATCGGGCTTTTTCCGGGACGTCATCGAGGTTTTCCAGCATCTTGATCGCTATGGGGAAAGTGGCCGATTTGATATGATTATCAATGGCCTCACTTACTTTTTTCACATCCACCATTTGTTTCACATCCTCTCGGGTATTTAAGGGCTTTCTATGTTTAACGCCTTCTTTCGGCGCTGCAAGGGACTGAATTATATCAGAGTCCGGTTGCCAGGGTCAAACAGAGCTGTTAAATTAAGAATCGGTGCAACAGGCAGGATAGAAACGCTTTTTTAACCTTCATTTAGGGGTTTTCGCCGCCTGGTATTCTCGATCACTTTCGCGCGATATTTCTTTAGTGATAATATAGTGCGGATGTCCGTGCATCGACCAAAAATTTCCCTTATAATAAAAACGAGCTTTTGCTACAATTCAATTTGATTATGAAGATGCTGTTTGTATTAAAGATATTTCATTTGAGAACGGTGCTCCCATGTTCCGTAGCATAAAGATTAAATTTATCGTTACTATCCTTATCTTGGGGATAGCCACCCTCCTGGTGAGCGGCATGGTGAACCAGTATATCACCAGCAAGGCCATTATCCATGAGGAGAAGGAACAACTGGAGTTGATACCCAAACTGATGAGCGAGAGCATAACGTCGATGCTCTACTTCAGGTTGACGGCTATTCAGCTCTATGCATCCTTCATGTCCACCGCGGATATCGGAGACGAGCTGCAGAGGGAGGAGGCAATAAAAAACCTTTCCAACCTTACGGGCCCATATTCGTGGACAGGAGTCATCTCAGAGGAGGGGATAGTTCTTTTATCCAGCGATCCCAGGTTCGTGGGTCTGGACACGTCAGGTGACGAATGGTTCAACAAAACCAGGAAACCCTTTTTCCCTCAGATAGGTGACGTGCATTTCAGCCGGTTCCTTTACGGTGAGCCGGCCGTATGCTTCACTTCTCCCATCCAGGGGCCGGATGGAAATTTCTTGGGGGTCGTTCACTCGGAGATAGGGTTGGACTACTTGGCCGGCGGCATAAGGAACTTCAGGCTGGGAAAGACGGGCTATCTGCTCCTGGTAAGAAAGGATGGGAGGATTATAGCCGACGGGTCCGGCAGCAGCACTCCCCTGGAACGCAGTGTAAGCGAATTGGAGGCTTTCCAGGCAGCACTCAAAGGAGAGAGCGGGACGGTAAGGGGGGAGGATATTCACGGCCTTGACTCCTTCATAAGCTATCAACCTCTGGGCGGATTCATGGAATACCCAGGCCTGGGCTGGTCGATCCTGATCGTACGCAGCACGGAAGAAGTCATGGCCCACGCCAGGAGACAGACCCACGCCACAACCATCATTATCGTGGTTGTTATAGCCATCTTCTTGTTGGGAGGGTTCATTGAGGCCAGGGGCATCACCGGGCCCATAACTAAGATTTTCAATCGGGTAGGTGAGTTTTCCAGAGGAGATTTCTCCCGCCCGCTGGAAGTAAAGTCAAATGACGAGCTGGGGAAACTGGCCGGTTCCTTCAACGAGATGGCCGAATCGCTCATGGAAAGGGAGCGACAGCTTAAATCCACCCTCAATTACCTTGACTACCTGGTCTCAAGCAGCGTTGACACGATAATCAGCACAGACGTCCACGGCAGCATCACATTTTTCAACACCGCTGCTCATGAATTATTGGGGTACAGCCCGGAGGAAGCTCTAGGCAAACATATCTCAGATTTTTACGGAGGTGGGAGAGAAGAGGCCAAGAAAATCATGGAAAGGCTTAACACCCATGGCAACTATAAGAGCTTCGAAACAGAGCTGGTTACCAGAGATGGAAGGAGAGTCCCCATGAGCGTTTCGGCCTCACTTCTTAAAAATGAGAAAGGTGAGGTGCTTGGGACGCTGGGCATAGGGAAGGATTTAACTGAGACCAAGGAGTTACAGAGCCAGTTGGTGCATCAGGAGAAGATGGTGGGGGTGGGTATGCTGGCTGCGGGAATAGCCCATGAGATAGGTAATCCGCTCACCTCTCTTTCCTCGTTGGTGCAGATGCTTCAGCGCAAAGTACCCGGTAAGGGCACTTCTGATAAATTGGACATCATGGGAGAGCACATTGAGAAGATATCCAAGATAGTCCGAGAGTTGGTGGATTTCTCCCGCCCACCCAGCTATCAGTGGAAATATTCACAAGTCAACGATATCATCAGGGCCGCCGTGGGGCTCATGAAGTATGACGGAAGAGGAAAATTCGTTACCATGGAAACCCAGCTGACGCCGGACCTGCCCATGGTTAGGATTATCGAAGACCAGCTCATGCAGGTTTTTCTCAATATAATCCTCAACGCCTTCGATGCCATGGAAGAGGGAGGGAAGCTCACCATAAGGTCGGACAAGGAAAACGGACAAATAAATATATCTTTCGAGGATACCGGCGAGGGGATTCCGAATGAGAATCTGGATAAAATCTTCGATCCCTTTTTCACTACCAAAGAGGTGGGTAAGGGGACAGGATTGGGGCTCTCAGTGAGTTACGGGGTGGTTAAAAACCTGGGAGGAGATATCATGGTGGGGAGCAGTCCCCGAAAGGGGGCCATATTCACCGTTTTGCTTCCTATAGCGGAAGGGAACTGTAATGACTGAGCAGGAAGTGATGGGCAGGGTAATGGTGGTCGATGACGAGAAGACCATCAGAGAAACGCTGTCCGAGGTGTTGACTGATGAAGGCTATCAGGTTTGCGCTAAGGCCAACGGTGCAGAAGCCGTTGAGGAGATCAGAGAGAACGACTACGA
>JAUXIQ010000137.1 GCA_030620925.1 Nitrospinota bacterium | reverse complement strand
TCATTGAAGACAGGCATAACGACCTCCGGATAAGATGTTCTGATAAAGTTGGGGTAACCCCAAAATCAAAGGAATAATTAAAGATTCGGTCAAGGGAATGCTCTAATATACCTGTATTCCGACCTTATAGCCAATGGATAACTGTTTTGCAATACAAAACTCGCGGCCCTGCCGAAAGGAACCACGGGCTTGCCCTCGAGCAAAGCGAAGGGTGCACACAGATTTACACGGATATTCTTTGTGCCTTGGTGGTTGGGTATTTTATGGTTGCCCGTTATTGGTATTTATATTATTTGGGCAGGCACAGGGGCCTGCCCATGGCGCCCGGTCGGTCGCCCCTACAAGAAATTGCTGGGAACGTTTGGGGTCGTAGGGGCGGGTTTTAAACCCGCCCAACGATGATGGTTATATGCAAAGGGCGGGTTACATCCCGCCACACGCGGGACGGTCACCCATATTCACCCTCCCTTTTTCCCTCCCGTCAAGGGAGGGAGACTCTAATAACCCGCGAATTCCTGAATCTTTTATAGAGGTGCCCCTACGACTCCGCATCCTGTCATTCTGAACGAAGTCCCGCATAGCGGGAACTAACGCGGATGGCAAAAAGCATAATTTTACCACGAAGACACAAAGATACCATTGATAGCGTTTTTCAGCCTTTGTGCCTTGGTGGTTTGGTATTCGAGGGGGTGAACCTTAATACTTTATCAGAAAACTGATCGGCGGGTGGCGAAGGCTACATCTTCTGTTTAAGCTCTTCCACTGTTTTGGGGATTCTATCCAGCAGGTCGGAATCGGTGGTGTAGACTCCGGACCGTGATTTTATACGGACATATATATTGTCCTTTTTGATAGCGGGATTCCCCAGGGTCACTATATCCAGCGGCTTGTCTTCATCATCACCCCACAGGGTAATTTTTACGCTGGGTTTATCGAAACCGTATTGTGCTTCATCATACTCCGCTTCTTCGATGATAATCTCGTTGTACCTGAGCGCCTCCAGCCGCCAGATGATCGATTTCACACGCAGAAAATCCACTTTGGTTTCAACCGGCTCGACCAGCCGCCACTTATCCTCGCCCTCTCGCTCCCGCACTATTACGAAAGGAGATTCATCCTGGAACTTTACTACCATTTTTTTAACCTCCGGTTCCTCGAAAGAAGTGATGTTCTTGTCCCGAAGGGCATTGATATCGACAAGCAGTTTTCCGACAATCTCATCTGAAATGACCACCAATTCCTCCACCGAATCGGCCCTGGCGTAACGCCCCTTCCCTCCACCGGTTTTTCCACCTAACATCATGGAAATGGGTTTCTGGGCGTTTTCCGGCCACAGCTTGACGGTGAGGAAAGGGGGTCTGAAACCATACTCGGGTGCCTCATCCCTGCGGTCTCCGATAAACCTGAGGGCTTCCATATCCTTAATTACATACATATAGTTGTTGATTTCATAGTAGCCCCCCTTCATTTCACGGGGACTGGTTATTACCCATTCATCATCCTCTCCCAACTCGACCACCAACTTCACCCCTTTGCTCTCTATCTCGATCTTCCGGATGTCTCCATTGGAAAAGGTTATAAAACGCTTCTTTCGGAATTCGTAGAGCGACCTGGGCATTTTTTCCCACAGCTCGTTGCCAAGGGCAAAGACTTTGGGCGAGTCCTGATATTTGGCGTAAACCCCTTCCTCTCCCTCCAGGGGTTTGCCGATGAGCAGAGTCGCCGATAAACCATCATTGAGCGGAGAGAAGGTGTACCTGTACGTGGGCACATCCAAACCGTAAGGCGCGAGGTTTTCAGGCTCTTCTGCAATAAACTTTATTATCTTTTGCCCCCTGAGGGCTGCGAACATATTCTTCATGACCTTACTGTCTACCGATAATTCCTTGGGGCGGGCGATGCTCCATATACCTCTCTCATCCTTCACCGCCTTCACCCGCCGGCCGGAAGCCGACAGCTCAATCTCTTCCAATATTTTCTCACTCGAGTGCAGGACGATCTTATCCCGCATTTCATAGAGAGATTTATCAAGACCCTTCCTGAACAGGGCATTGGCCAGGTAGATACTCTTATCTCCGGGCTTCCTCATGTATACGTATCCGCCGAAAGGGCTCATGTCTCCCATGAGCACCGGCCCCTCTTTACTACCGTCCGCCAGCTTTGCGTAGACCTCCATGAATGGTCTATCCAGGCCGTATTCTTTAAGGTCCTTTTCGCTGACGTCCTCTTTCAGGACCCTCAGAGTAATGCTATTAGTCAGGTTGGCGGCCATATTGTCCAGAGTCATCTGATCACCATCATCCTCAAGCGGCTCAAGCAGCTTCCATCCCTTTCCGACCTTTGCCACACGGACCGTCTTGTCCCTGAACACAAGCCTGTATCCCGCGATATCATCCTTGGAGTGGGGAAAAATTTTCGCCTTGAGCTCTTCGGCCTTCCGCTTCTCACCGGCTATCTTTACTTCTTTGATATTGTAGTAGAAGGCCAGCGCCGCCACTACAATTCCCAGGAGGATCAGTCGTTTCACACTCACGCGATCTTCTTCCTCCTGGAGATAATAATCAACCCTATCGCCAGCACTGCCGCCGGCATCACCACCACGGGGACAATGAAGATGAATCTTGCCTGCGAAGCTTTGAGAAAGAGGGGCGTACTGTTCAAACTCCTGGGGCGTATGGCAATCAGGTCTTCCTCTCCGGCCAGCCACCGGACGGTGTTAAGGAAAAGGTCGCGATTCCCCGCTGCGCTAAGGTAAGAGTTGTTGGCGAAATCCGAATCGCCGAATACCACAATTTTAGCCACGGGAGTCTTCTTAGTCTTCGTGGCAAGCTGCACCTTATCTTCACCTATAGTTACCACCACCGCCACCGGCACCGGCCCGTAAGTGTCTACACCCTCCTTGAATTCTGCCCGACCCTTCTTCAGTTCCTCGAAATCCGTCTCCGCCCAGCTTTTGGGACTTGTGGAGGCGAGAACCTTTACCCTCCCCCCTTCGGGTACTTTATCCTGATCCACGTTCACCGATCGGGCCACGGGGAAGAAGGAGGCCACCCTGAAGTTTTCGGTTATGGGGTGCGGGGCGTACTCGGTAACCACAGGCATCCTGAAATCCGCCCCGAACATCCTGCTCGTCGAGTCCACAACAATATCATTATTGCGCACCACCCCATATTTGATGAGGAAATCTTTAATGCCGGGAGCGTTACCGGGATCGATCATAAACATTACGCTCCCCCCCCCATCAATATACCTGGACAATAACTCCAGCTCACGCTTTTCAGGGAGCACTTTTGGTCCGGATACTATAATCAGGGCGGCATCCTCCGGCACCGCCTCTTCCCTCAGGAGAACAAGCTCCTTGATCACATAACTCTCCCCCTCCATGCTCTCCCTGGTCCTGCTGTAGCCGGCATCGCTCTCGTCCTCCAGCGCCTGCTCGCCGTGTCCTTTGAGAACGTAGACCACTTTCTGGCCGGTTCTCACCACCTTTAAGATGGCGTTAGTGAGCTTCTCCTCGGTGCCCTCCTCAATTTTCGCTTGCATATCGCCTCTCTTGACAACGGTGGTTCCGTACAGTATCACCCCGTGTTCTTTGGTCAGCGAGGGCTCCATTTCCGGGTCTACCATCTTATATCGAAAGCGGGTCGAGTGATACTTGTAAAGCTTCAGCAACCGCTCGAAAGAGACTTTCTGAGCCTGGTTTTTGCCATAAAAGGCCAGCACCTCTACATCGTAATTCAATCCCTCGAGCACTTTGACGGTCTGGCTCGAGAGGCTGTACCTCTTGTTTTCGGTTAAATCCACCCTGAGGTGATGTCTCGCGGATATGGCCTCCACGAAAATAATGATGGCCAGCACCAGTATAACGGTGACAATGCTGCCCATTCCATACCTGGTAGAACGCTTCCCGATGAAATCCCTGAAAGCGTTGAAATTGATGAACAGGGTGAATAGCAGCAGGAAAAGCCCGGCGATGGTTGTGATGGCTACTGAAATATCGAACTCAAACTTGACCACCCACAACGCAAGGCCCAGAGCCGCAAGGCCGACCCCGGCCAGACCCAGTATCATAGAGTGTCGGCCCATCGACTAGCCCCTCCATTTTTTCGATTCGAGTGACCTGAGGGTAACGAAGATACAGAATATGGAGAAATTTGCGTAGAATATAAAATCTTTGGTATCGAAAACACCCCTGGAAAAATCGCTCACGTACCCACTGGTGGACAGGTGGCTGAAAACTTCCGCAGCGCGAGGGGTGAAGTAATCCCCGAAATACCGCAGCATCCATAACAACATGAGCACACCTACGCCAAGAATGTAAGCCACAATCTGGTTCTCGGTCAATGTAGAGAGGAAGCCGCCCAACATAATGAAAGAAAAACCAATCAGTAACATACCCACATAACCCGTCACCAGGGGACCTATTTCCGGCTGTCCGAACATGAAAAGGATCACAGGGTAGAGGATGGTAATCGCAATCATGACCGCGTAAACGGTGAAACAGGCCAGCCCTTTGCCCATTACCACCTCTATGTCTTTAACCGGGTAGGTGAAGAGAAGCTCCATGGTGCCCATCTTTTTCTCCTCGGAGTAGAGACGCATGGTCAATCCGGGCACTATGAAGATGGAAAAGAAAGACATTATCCACACTATGTTGACCACCACTGAGTCGGTAAGGTTCAGCCTGAGGTTAGGGTTGTTGGCGTATTCCATGCTGGTGATGTAAAAGCTTATGGTCTGCGAATAAAACCAGAACCCCGCGAAGATCAGAAAAACGGCCATCACCACGTAGGCTATGGGGGAGGTGAAGTATGTGGCGAGCTCCTTTTTATAGATGGGGTAGAAGTTTTTCATGCTTCCACCTCCTTCTCTTCCGTGACCAGTTGAACGAATATGTCCTCCAGAGTCATGGTGCTCGAGGTTAGCTCAAGGAGGTCCCAGTTGTTTCGCACCACCTCAGCGGCCAGCTTGCTCCTGAGGTCCAACTCCTTCCTGGTGTCCACCATGAACTCTCCTACATCGGTAGCCGGCTGACTGCTGAGGTTTACCCCCGTCACCCCATCCACTCTTACCAGCGCTGATTTAACTTCATCCACCGGCCCTTTTACCTGCAACCTCACGGAGACCTTCTTCTGCAGCCTCTGAGTGAGTTTGGAGGGAGTATCTTCGGCCACCACCTTCCCCTTATTGATTATAAGCACTCGCTGGCAGACCATGCTCACCTCGGGGAGCACGTGAGAGCTTAAAATAACGGTGCGTCTGCCTGCCATATCTTTTATATGCTGTCTGATCTCTATTATCTGTTTAGGATCCAACCCTATTGTAGGCTCGTCCAGTATGAGCACCTGAGGATCGTTGATGAGCGCCTGGGCCAGGCCCACCCTCTGTCGCAAACCTTTGGAAAGGGTGCGGATGAGCCAGTTTGCGCGGTCCTCGATGGCGCACTCTCCCATGACCCTGGAAACTCTCTGCGACCTCCCCTTCTTTTCCAATCCCTTTAAGTCGGCAACGAAGTCCAGATAATCCTTGACTCGCATATCCTCGTATAGGGGGACGGTTTCCGGGA
Organism: Nitrospinota bacterium; assembly: GCA_030620925.1. Taxonomy (GTDB): domain Bacteria; phylum JAUXIQ01; class JAUXIQ01; order JAUXIQ01; family JAUXIQ01; genus JAUXIQ01. Next base: position 495 of record JAUXIQ010000137.1, on the reverse strand, counting down.
GATAACCTATCCTGCTCCTTACCTCCATGGGCTGATGGAAGACGTCGTATCCGGCAATGGACGCTTTCCCGCTGGTCGCCGGGAGGAAACAGGTGAGGACCCGCATTGTAGTAGTCTTGCCTGCTCCATTTGGCCCCAGGAGCCCCAGAACCTCCCCCTCACCGACGTTGAAGGATACGTCCTTTATTGCCTCTACAAAACCATAATTTTTGGTAAGATTCTCCACCTTTATCATATATTTAGCCTCCCTGACTCACTGCATTGGAATCTCAGACACAGCCGATATTTCTAATAGATATGATTCCAGTTGTCAAACCCATTCGGCACTGAAAACAACATTCAACGAATTATCACTCGTTCTAACCCTCCGATAAAGGAGTGCTGAAACCCGTAAAATTAAGGTTCAAAACCATCAATTTAACACAAAAAGAATTTTAAGTATAAATAAATTTATGGAAAACCATCATTCGTTGCGCACTATGCTCGTGGGAGAGT
>JAUXIQ010000318.1 GCA_030620925.1 Nitrospinota bacterium | reverse complement strand
GAAGGCGGTGGATAAGGGCAACGAAAAGGTTTCCCGCGTGGAGCAGGTAAAGAAGTTCTCCATTCTGCCCCGCGATTTCACCGTAGAGGATGGAGAGATAACCCCTACCCTCAAGGTAAAGCGTAAAGAGGTGGAGAGTAAATATAAAGACGCCCTGGACGCGATGTACGAATCATGATGATTTATGACGCACGAAAATAGATGTAGGGGTGAATCCCGCGCGCCGCGGGATTCGCCCCTGGTTTTACCGCGTCCTCCTTATTGACATCCCTTCCGAGCCTCTGATAATATCAGCGCCGACAATAATCACGCCTGATAAATCCATGAAGGAGGCATTGCTATGGTGGATTACAGTAAGTATGAGTGCATCAAGGTAGACCGCAACGGCCCCATCCTCAACATCACCATGAACCGGCCCGATATGAACCCCGTCAACGCCCAGCTCCACAAAGAATTGTCCTGCGTTTTCGCCGACGCCAATATGGATGAGGAAGCCAAAGTGGTGGTGCTCACCGGTGCCGGCAAGGCGTTCTGCGCCGGCGGGGACATCAAGTGGATGGAAGAGATGCAGAAACCGGGAGCCTTCCGGAGCATTATGGGGGAAGGTAAAAAGATAGTTATGGACCTCATAGATTTGGAAAAACCCCTCATCGCTAAGCTCAACGGCCACGCCATCGGCCTGGGGGCCACCATGGCCCTCTTATGCGACATCATCATAGCCTCGGAAAAGGCCAAGATAGGAGACCCCCACGTGCAGGTGGGGCTGGTTGCCGGAGACGGCGGTGCGGTTATATGGCCCTTCCTCATCGGAATGTGCCGGGCCAAAGAATTCCTGTTTACCGGAGACCTCATAGACGCCCCGGAAGCGGCCCGCATAGGACTCATAAACAGAGCCGTGCCGCCCGAGAAGCTGGATGAAGAGGTGAACGAGATGGCCACCCGCCTGGCGGAGGGCGCCTTGGTGGCCATTAACTATACGAAAATATCCGTGAACAAGACCCTGAGGTTCATCGCAGACCTCATCATGGATACGTCCCTCTCCCTGGAAGGCCATTCCGTCGCCACTGAAGACCATCTCGAAGGCGTGCGGGCCTTCATCGAAAAGCGTAAACCCAAGTTCAAAGGCATGTAAGAGCTTGGGGGGAACCTTTCTGGATAAAGGTTCCCTCAAAGGACTTCGTTCATGCTGCCCGTGCGGTAACCTTCGAGGTCTACGGTTATGTAGGTATAGCCCAGGGCTTTGAGCTCGGCGGCTACTTTATCCGCCTGGCCCGACTTCATGAACTTTTTCAGTTCCTCTGGGGCAAGCTCTATTCGGGCCATGGCGTCATGGTGGCGCACCCGGAGCTGCCTGTATCCCAGTGAGTGCAGAAACGCTTCAGCCCTCTCAACCATTGAGAGCTTTTCGGGGGTGATGGTCTCTCCGTAAGGGAAGCGGGAGGAGAGGCAGGCCAGGGCCGGTTTGTTCCAGGTGGGGAGCCCCATCTGGCGGGAGGAGATTCGTATTTCCTCTTTGGTGAGCCCCGCTTCCTTGAGCGGGCTTCGCACGCCCAGGTCGCAGGCGGCCCTCATGCCCGGGCGGTAATCCCCTTCGTCGTCGGTGTTACTGCCGTCGCATACGTATCCCATGCCCTGTTCGCCAGCCACAGAGAAGGCTTTGGTGAATAGCTCCGTCTTGCAGTAGTAGCACCTGTCGGGAGGGTTTTCCCTGAATCCGGGGATGTCCAGCTCTTCCGAGTCCACCACCAGGTGGCGCACGCCCAGTTCTTTGGCCATCTGAAGGGCCTCACCCAGTTCGGATGCAGGATAGGTGGAGGACCTGGCGGTGAGCGCCACTACCTTATCCTCGAGGACCCTCTTGGCGGCTCCCAGAAGAAAAGTGCTGTCCACTCCCCCGGAATAGGCTATGAGCGCGCTGCCCATCTCAGCCAGGATGTCTTCCAGCTTATCCAGTTTCGCCTGCAGATTGTTGTCCACCAGGATTTCCCCTTTCCGCTCACAAAAGTTACCACGCGGCCCGCCTCAAGTCAAATCATCTGCTCTCCGGAGCGAGGGGTTGCCCCTACCCCCCCCTGTTGCTTAAGCAACCTTTTATCGCCCAAAATACTTAAAATTCAATATCTTATACATTGCGACCGCATCACCACTAATTTAACAAAACCCTTTAAAATTAAATATTTAGCCCCATCATTTTCGTAAATAGAGAGGTTGTTTGGACAAAAAAATTGTAAACACGAAGACACAAAGGAAAGAAATTAATTTTATTAAGTCTTGGTGCCTTAGTGGTTAATTTTTTCCTGCATTGCGGTTAAAACCCCCTCTATAGAATAGATGCAAAAATCCAAGGTGTGTGCCGGATATCATTTTAAAATCAATAAGATGCGAGCCAAAAAAAAGGTCTTCAAAAAGGTGGAAATCCAAGGTCGGAATTTTGGAAGAAATCGATGAGGAGGGTCTGAAATCTTGAAAGTATCGGAGGGATATAGATAACAGGCTATATCGAGCGCTCAACATTAGAATATTGCTACGCCCACTTGTATCCCTGGAGGTCTTCCACCATGACCTGCCAGCAGGGCCGATCGTTAATCTTAAGTTGTATCAGCGTCAAGAGGGCTTCGTAGGGGGTGCCGTCCTTGCGTTTTAGCTGGACTCGTTGTTTGAGCAGAAGGTCTTGCTGCCTGGAAATCTTTAATATTTTTTTCCATTCCTGGGAGGAGAAGAACAAGTCTGCTATGTTGCCGATAGTTACCATGTCTGAATTGCTGTAATCGCCTGCCTGAATGAAAGCATTATTATAGGCGCTTATATTTCCGTCGATATCCATGAAGCAGACGCCTATAGATATATTTTCAAATAATGCGCGATAATATTCGTTCATTTCACGTAATTTTTCCTCGGTCCATTTCCGCTCCATGCGATGTTTCGCTTCGCGCAGCTCCCTTTCCACGGCGGGATTAAGTCTGGCAAGGTTGTTTTTCATTATGTAGTCGTGTGCGCCGCCCTTCATCATCTCCACCGCCGTCTCCTCGCCTATTTTACCCGAAACGACGATGAACGGGATGTCCAGCTCATGTTTTTTGTACAGCTCCAGGGCATCAGCCCCGCTGAACTTGGGCATAGAGTAGTCGGCTATTATGAGGTCCCAATGCTGCGCGCTGAGGGCGGCTTCCATGTCTTTGAGCATCTCGACGCGTTCGTATTTCGCTTCGAAACCGCCGTGTTGCAGTTCCCGCAGTATTAACGCGGTGTCGTCCTGGGAGTCTTCGTCTATCAAAACGTGCAGTGTTTTATCCATAATTTGATCTGCCTGTATCCGACGGGTATCTGTTGACGTTTAACCAGTAGTACCCCAATTGTCTGATTGTTTCGGTAAATTGGG
>JAUXIQ010000435.1 GCA_030620925.1 Nitrospinota bacterium | reverse complement strand
TTCCACGTCTCCTGAAGAGGCTTTGAGGGCTTCCTTGCAGTCCATTATTCCCGCCCCGGTTTTTTCTCTCAATTCTTTAACCATGTTCGCAGTTATGGTGGTATCTTCCATTCTTCCTCTTCCGCTCTACAGAAAGTATTTGGGGTCTATCCTACTGGCCTTCCGCCTCGATAAGTTCGTCGGCTTCGTCTTCCTGGGCGGGCGGTAGGGGCTCCTCAACAAGTAGCTCTTCGGGAACTTCTTCCATGCTTTCCATGGCTTTCGCCGTTCCTTCCAGAGCCGCATCGGCCAGCTTTGAGGTCATCAGTTGGATGGCTCTTATGGCGTCATCGTTACCGGGAATGGTGAAATCGATCCCATCGGGGTCGCAATTGGTATCCACGATGGTGATGGAGGTGATATCCGTTTTTTTAGCTTCTCTGAGGGCTATCATCTCCTTGCGGGTATCCACTATAAAGACGGCCTCCGGAAGCTTGGTCATATCCTTGATACCGCCGAAATATTTCTCCAGCTTGGCTTTTTCCCGCTCTAACTTGAGTAGTTCTTTCTTGGTTAGCGCTTCATAGGTCCCATCTGCCATGGCCTCTTCAAGCTGTTTCAGCTTCTGGGTGCTCTTGCGGATGGTCTGGAAGTTGGTGACCGTTCCACCCAGCCAGCGCTGGTTGACGAAGGGCATCCCGCAGCGTTCGGCTTCTCTTTTGATGGTATCCTGGGCCTGTCTTTTGGTGCCCACGAAGAGGAGGGTGCCTCCCTGGCTGCTTATTTCCCTGACGTAGTCGTAGGCTTCCTGAAGTTTGTTCAGGGTCTGTTGAAGGTCGATGATGTGTATTCCGTTCCTGGAACCGAAAATATATTTTCTCATTTTCGGGTTCCATCTTTTGGTCTGATGACCGAAATGGCAACCCGCTTCCAAAAGCTCTTTCATGGTGACTGCAGCCAAAATGGACAACCTCCTCGCCTTATTAAATAGACTTGATCGGCCCTCCCTTCGTTTTTGTGCATCCGAATTCGCCGGAAGAAGACCTTTCATCTACAAGTTTGTCGCTTTCTACCCCCTATGACCTTAATACTTGTCTATAATCTACTTCTTTCCATAGTAAAGTGTATATTTTCTTCATTTTTTATCAAGGTATCACACAGGCCCTATTTTTGCAACACCCAATAATTAAACCCCATTTTTCTGGAGAGCGTGATGTAAGGTTACGGCTAAGTATGGTAATGGGCATTTATTCTGATATATTCCTCAGTCAGATCGGTGGTCCAGATCGTTGACTCGGCATCCCCCGCTCCCAGATGCAAGGTTACTTTGAGATTCTTTTCTTTCAACGCTTTCTCCGCCGCCCCCCGCCAATCCCCTTCAGCTTTGAGGCCGTTTTCCACGATTTTTATATCGTTAAAATATAACATCATTTTTGATAATTCCATGGGCCTTCCGGTGCTGCCTGCGGCGGCCATTATCCTCCCCCAGTTGGGGTCCTGCCCGTACCAGGCGGTTTTCACCAGGGGAGAATTAGCGACGGCCCGGGCCACGGCCAGGGCGTCTTCCTCGCTGGCGGCTTCTTTTACGGTGACTTCGACGAACTTGGTGGCTCCCTCCCCGTCGAGGACTATCTTTTTGGCCAGTTGAACGCAAAGCCGCTCAAGCGATTCTTCAAAGGCGGCCAGCGCGCCTTCTCCTTCCTTGAGGGCTGGGTTGCCCGCCAGGCCGTTGGCCATCAGGAAAACGGTGTCGTTGGTGCTGGTATCGCCGTCTACGGTTATCCGGTTAAAGGATCGGTTCACGGCCTTTACCAGCGCATTCTGCCGCTCTTTCTCACCTATCGCGGCGTCTGTGGCGATAAAAGCCAGCATGGTGGCCATGCGGGGGAAGATCATCCCCGCTCCTTTGGTCATCCCCCCGATACTTATGCTCCGGCCTTCGCAGGAATACTGGAGTGCGGCCGTCTTGGGCACGGTATCGGTGGTCATGATGCCTCTTGCGGCCTCTTCACCCCCCTGAGGGCTTATCTCCGACGCCACTTTATCGATACCCGCGCGGATTTTATCCATGGGCAGGTAATGCCCGATGGAACCCGTTGAAGCAACCAGGACCGAGCCCTTCTCGAGGCCCAGGCACCCGGCCGCCCGGTCGGACATCTCCTGGGCGTCTTTTAGCCCCCTCTCTCCGGTGTAGCAGTTGGCGTTTCCGCTGTTAGCCACAACGGCCCCGGGGGAACCGCTCTTGAGTAATTCCCGGCTCAGGAGGACGGGCGCCGCCTTGACGGCGTTGGTGGTGAAAACGGCGGCGACGGAAACTTCCCCCTCGGAAACTATGAGGGCCAAGTCTTCCCCCTGTTCTTTAATGCCGCAGTGTACTCCTCCCGCCCTGATGCCCTGCACGGCGGTAATGCCTCCCTCTATTTCTTCTATTTTCGATTCCACAGGCCTTCTCTTCTTTAGTATGAGCTGGATTCGCGTCTTCCTCCGCCCCCGACCATGGATGGGTGCTCTCCCCAAAGGCGCTCAGGGAAACAGGGGGGCCGCACGCAGCCCTTCCGTTTCATCGAAGCCGCAGATGATGTTCATGTTCTGGAGGGCCTGCCAG
>JAUXIQ010000098.1 GCA_030620925.1 Nitrospinota bacterium | reverse complement strand
TATTTCACGGGTAATAGTCGGTATATAAGCACTCAGGTCGAGCTGTGTCCACGCCAAGTCGCTGCGCCCGTTATTCAGCACCTGGGGCGGACTTTTGATAGCTACTCTGTTGCCGCGCTGGATAAAAGCCGTGAAGTCGCTTGCTCCATCCCAGTAAACAGTTCCAACGAGCCGCCCGAAAGCGTAATCGCCGGGCATGGTTACGCCGCCCACCGCGGTTGCCGCAGAAAATAAGCTGCCCGTATTCCCCGCAACAGGATCGCGCAGAACCCACACATATTTCCAACCTGCGGTAGTCGCTAGGCCCGCTTCTCTTCCGTTTATCGCCTCACCATTGCCCCAATCGCAGGTAAGATTTGTGCTTCGATCGACAATAATAAGCGGTGGCGCTCCCGAACTCTTAATGAGGCCGAGCCGTGTGGCGTCTATATCTATCTGTCCCGCCGAACCGCCGTTGGTCACAATTAAATCCTGCATCCAGCCGCCGGTCATCTCTTCAACGGCCGCCTGGTTGGCCCGTATCAACTCATCGGAAGCGTCGATGTAATCCGTACCTGCGGGCCTGTTTTTATCCCAACTGTTAATAGCGTCTGTCATTGATTAACTCCTGCATGTTTTCCCCGCAGGTAACGGGGTGCGCCGAACAGTCTAACCGGTCGTGCCTTTAAGACCCTCCTGCGGAATGACGTCTTTCACTTTATACCTCGTCTTTCGATTCGCCTTCTCAAATCTGATCGAGTGGTGTATCTTGTATCTTTGAGGGATACCTTAAAAATCTCTATATTTGACCGTTACCACTTCATCGCCCGAGGTTTCCAGAGCGAAGAGGCTTTGCAGTTCTTTTAAATACTCGAACTCGTGAGGCTCGGCCAGTTCTGGCATGTCGTTGTAATCCAGGAAGAATATCGCCAGGGCTTTCTCTTTGACGATGTTCCTTGAGGGGACTAGTAGCGTAGTGTCGGCTGTGGTCGGGTGCTTCTTCCAGTATTTGAATCTGACAGTGTACGTCCCACCCGGTTTAGGGGCCAGATGGATGTTACCGGCATCCTCCATATACTCGATAGGCTCTCCGGTGCTGGTGTTGAGTCCCCACTTATCTCTGAACTCTTTCTGAGATTTTCTGTTAACCGGCCATTCACTATTGGCGGAGTTGTTCTCGTAACGTAATTCTCGAATCTTTTTTAAGTTCGTTACTCCTATATCGCTCTCGATGCTATAAGACTCTGTACCGTTACTCGTGGTGAATGTAGAGGATGACTCTTCTAACCATCTCCAGTCGTATTCATTTTCGATGAACTCCACCGCTCGCTGCACGGAGGCCAGTATCCCGGACTCCATGTCTGTCCGTTTGGTAGCGGTCTTTATCTCATCCGCTATATCCTGGATAGTGGCCATCAGCTCTTATCCCTTTCGCTCTGATCGAGGGCAGGTTTTGGGTGTGCCTTTCGGTAATGGGCCCTGAGAAGGCCCTGATTTGACAACTCTTCGGTGCAGCCGTATCTGCACTTGACGGTCTTTGCCGGCACCGTCTCTCTTTTTTGCTGTCTCTGCTTCTCTGCAACGGCATCCTTGTTAATGAAGATGTGGCGGTTCTTCTCGTCCACCGCCTTTAGCAGTTCTATACCCCATTGGTCATCTACCTCCAGGGGCTTGCCGTAATAGAAGGCGTAATGTTTAAAGGTTTTTGGATGTCTGAGGTTCTTTTGTCCGTATGGCTTCCTGCCTATATATTCAACAAGCATAATACCTCCTGCCCTTTGGGCTTCAGGGCTCCAACCTCCTGCCCTTTGGGCTTCAGGGCTCCAACCTCTATCAAGAAAGGGGGTGTCCCCGCGGGAAGCGGGGCCACCCTTCCTTCGGTTAAGTTGTCAGCCTTATATACTCGATCACCACCCAGAACTTCGCTGCATTGAGAGTTGCGCTGGGTATGATGTCTATGGTGTCGTCTCCCGTATATACCGTTGTGGCGTCAAAGCTCTTGGTGACACCGGCGGCATTGATATCGGCGTCGGTCTCATAACGGGCTGTGCTTGCTCCATCCCCGATGTCTAAAGTGGCTACGCCGCCCTCCACTGTTGCAACGTAGGTATAGACGTTCACAGGCATGACGCCGTTACCCATCTTGAATATCTGGTAAACATCGGAACCAGTCATGTTGGTGCTGGAGGTATCGAAATACCTGTAGAGGTATCCCACCATGCCCTTGGGGATTTCGTGCTCAGTGCTGTAACCGGTATAACCGGTTACCCAATCGTGTGTTGCCATTCAACGTTCTCCTATTTGTATTGTAGGAGCGATCCTCGTGGTCGTCCGTGGGAAAATACAATCCCGCGGCGTGGGATCGCCCCTACGTTGGCTCATTTTTCACTAAGGAGCGGATGCCGCTGTATCCAGAGCGATTAAGCCGAAGTCCTCGCTATTAAACCTGGCTTTCTTGAAACCCCATATGAGGCCTGTGGCCACACCGGTCTGGTTGGCATAGTCGAAATCTTTTTCAACCCAGGAAGTATCACTGGCCTGGGCGAAAAGGCCCGCCTGCGCCCCCAAGAAAAGCGCCCTTGCGCCTTCTACATTAGCTCCTGCACCCCAGTTGCTGGCAGTGTAAATCTTGGGATGGACGTGGATGGCCACCCCGTCGTAGATGCCCATGGAACCGGTGAATATTGGGTTATCCAAACCTCGTTCACTGGCATAGTAATGGGCGTTCTGCCAGTCGGTATCCTGGCGCAGGTCGTAGGCCTGGTAGGGGTGAATGACGCAGACGTAATAATCTTTGCCGTCCACCTTAACAGGCTTGATCCTGGGATCCAGGGTCTGCGCCTTGACCTTGGTCTTACTGATGAGTGCGGCGGTGAACTTGTCGGTGGAGTCTATGTCGCTGTCCGACGTAGCATTACCGCCATAGAGCACATGGTCACTATCGGGCGCTAGGGGCGCGGCGGGAAAGGTCTGAGAGGTGTCGCCGCAGAGGTGGTCGAAGATGATCTCATCGATCTTTTCGGCCAGCCAAAACTTTAGCCGCTCCTTGGCGGTCTCTCTGATGCCGTAGGCGGCCTTCTGTTCCTCAAGCCTTCCCTGTACCCTGACCGCATTCCTTATCTGGTCGAGGGTTACGCTGTCGCTATAAACGGTAAGGGCTTCTTCATTGCCCTCTAGCTCATTGTCGCCGGTGACGCCGGCGCCGGAGAGATCCATACCCAGCCCAAAATAGAGGGTATCGCCTTTGTCTTTTCGAAAATCGGTCTTTTCCTGGATGATGTTGAATTCGCCCTCACCCATGAACTTCTTGAAGAAAAGCTCATCCCGACCTTCTTTCCAAAGCTGTTTTCCATATAGCTTCTTAACTTGATTGGTTTCCGCTGGTGTTAATGCCATTCTCTACCTCCGTTACCGTTAGCCGCCTGAGAATTTCCTCTTCTGTGCTGATGTAAGATTGTCCCACACTTTGCCGAACTCGTCGCGAGGCATCTCAAGCAATTTTTCTATGGTCAGATTGGGCAAATCATCCCCCTCGCCGCTTATAACGCTGATTTTGGGGGCTTTTTCCTGGTTATTCATCTTCTCTTTTAGAATCTCATTCTTGGACATAGGAAAACTTTTCTCCCCGGTTCCGGGCCAGGTTTCACTCCCTTCCTGCTCGGACCCTGTTTCCGGTGTGGCAGGCAAAAGCTGCTTTGCCAGGCGATAAGCCTCTGCAGCGGGGTTGGAGGCACTGAAGACCATCTGTTGAAACCCGGCGTTCTCATTCAGATAAGGCTCGAAAACTTTCATTACTTCGTCGTAATCACCGTGTTTGAGCCTCTCAAGCTCGGCGCAAACACCGATCATCTGGCCGAACATCTGAACGAGGGTGTCTTTATCAGTGTAGACTTCTCTGGCCTGGGCATGAGTGATCGGGTCTTCATCATTGTACCGTTCACTATCGGTCTCGATTCCGGCCAGCTGTTCGGTGAGTAGGCGTTGCAGCCCCAGGCTGGTCTCGAGCGTCTCTATCTTTTTGTCCCTCTCCTGGCGCTTCTGACGTTCCTCGTGGAGGGCCGCCAGGGGAACGACTTTATCCCCTGCATCGGGCTCTCCCGCCTCCTCCAGTTTTCGGCCTGCGGGTTCCTGACTCATCATCTCCGTCTCCCCCGCAGCCAGGGGTACTTCCTCCCCCGAATGCGATTCGGAATTGGAGGCTTCCTCAGCTCTTAGCCATTCTTCATCTACCAGGTCCATCCCCGTGTCTTCGGATTCATGGTTTTCCTCGGCCTTCTTTTGTGCATCCTTTTTCTTCACCATCCTCAAAATCTCCTTTGTCCGTCATATCCCGCGATGCGCGGGATGGATACAGGTTTCGGCTGTATCCCCGTTTACCCGGTATCGCCCGGGGGACGACCGCCGGAAGCGGTCCGGCGAGCCGATTAAGTCTTTGCCCAGCAAAAAGGCCGACTCCGTCTCAGCCGTGATCACGGAATCGGCCTGGATTTTGCCGGGCCGTCTCGGGATAGTCAATTCCGAGACGATTAAAACCTTTAGGGATTCACTGCCTTCATATCGGCGAGCCGCTGCGCCGCTTCTCTCATTTTAGCTGCCGCTGCGCTGCTGGCGGTCGTTTCTGAACCCCCGGTCTGAGGTACTATCTCTGGTCCGGCGGGGTCTGATCTCAACCGCCCCAGTATCTCCTCTTTCCGGGGTACATCCGAGGCTTCCACCAGAATGTCCATGGGTATGGGTGCCCCCAATTGAGTCAATTGCAGAAGCTCCTGGAAGGCGGCCCGCCTCCAGGATGGGGTGTTCTGGTTCTCGGAAACGACCACATCGAAACGAGAGATGTCTCTGTTCATTAAAACTTCCATGGCCGTCTCCATTTCACCTCCTATTAACTTTACCATCTGTTTATTCGTGGTTCCCACAGCGCGAAGAATCTTCTCCGGCGTATAAAATGCCTGTACGGCGTGCAGCAGCACCTTCCCCAGCAACTGTTTGGTAAGCCGGAAATTGTCAAACATTTCCTGCATGACCGTTATCCCCTGGCGCTGACGCATTTGGATGGCCACGCCGGGGGTGGTCTTCTCATATTGGCCCAACAGGTCGGCGTTAACGCCGGATATCTCTTTGATGTTCTCCGTACTTATCAGCTCCAGTTCTGTATATCCCTGAGGCCAGGGGGCGGGGGCGATGCGCTCCAGACGTTTGCCGGGGCTCACCTCAATGTATACCCCCGGCTTGTTTCCGAACTGCTCTATAGTCTTCTTATCCGTCGCGCCTTTATCACCTATCCAGCCGCTGTTGGCGGCGGTATTAATGATGTGGAGAAGTTGGGCCCGCCTTTTGTTTATCTCCCGCTGAGGGTCTTTGAGCGCCCGTACCAGACCTTGATACCGCAACTCTGCACTTTTGGCGCTACCCACGAACGAGGCGTAGAAGGGGATGAGGGGAAACATGTTAGCCCTGTACGGAGATGGGCCCCCTTCCAGCATCACCGATCCCAGGACTACAGCATAGCGCATTTTCGGAACCATCTTGGTGATTACTCTTAATTGGGGTGCCCGCTCCAGCAGGGCACTCAATCTTTCCGATGGGAGCTCAGTGGGGTAAAACTGATAGGCGTCCTCATCGAAAATATACCGCTGGTTTTGATATTCCCTGTACCAGCATTCCAACACCAGGGGTCTGTCGTCTCGCATCTCCTCCAGCGTCAGCGTATCTCCTCCGTGGTCGTAGTGGTGGTTCGGATAGCCTTTCACGTGAACGTTCTCTTCAAGCTGTTCCTTACTCACCGCCATCGCGTCCCCGATGGCTTCTTTCCGGTGCGGATATATCTTTTTGATGATGTCCAGGGGCATTTTGAAAGCTCTTATCACGAACCGCGCGTCTGAAAGGTCGGGCTCAAGCGAATATGGGTCCAGGTAAATGCTGAACGGGTCCACCTTTCGATACTTTATATCTCCCAGGGGGTCGTGAGGATTCTGGTTATGATCGAGGATTACTTGACCCCATCCCTGCCCACAGATAAGTCCATCCTGAAATTGATAGCTCTGGCTGTGTTCGCCCGCGCCGCTGGATAGGATGAGCTTCACCAACTGATTCAGCACCTGGGTAACTGAGTAATCGCTGTGTTCAATGGGTAGATAGGTTATATCGGTGAGGCTCTGCCGCTCATAGCCCATGACTACGTTCACCACGGGCCTGATCTTATTAATGGTAAGATCGGGGCGCCCCTCTTCTCTCAGCTTGGCTCTGTCTTCATTTTTCCACTGGTCGCCCAGGTAGAACTTGTAGTCCTCCAGAGCTTGCTCCCGCCAGGGTGCGATGTGCTCGGAGCTTTTCCTAAACCATTCGTTGATCTGTCTGGCTATCTCGCTTTCCGACATATTTTTTTAGTCTCCCATCCAGGTGCTACTACCATTTGGTTGGGGCTGGTAGTCTTCAATGTATCTGTCTTGATTTCGGACTTCCTGATTTCCTATGTCATAGACACCTACGCCGAGATATTTAAGCGCATCAAAATGATCTATTACAGGGTGTTTCTCTACAGGAGCCTCTTTAATGCGCTGTCCATCTCTGTAATTGGGATAGTGCATTTCACCTTCAAAACCTTTGATGATGTGCTGACATTTAGGATCAACAAATAGGCCGGGGTAGCCGTCTTTTCTTATCAAGAGCTGCTGTCTGATGATTCCCCACCCGTAATCTTCGGGAACTCTTCTGTAATCGGGAGTGATGCCGTATTTGTAGAGAATTTCGATGCTGGTCAACGGCCCTTTGTCACTGACCTGCTTGCCCGCTGGATCACAGTAGTCTTTAAACACGAACCCAGGGTATTTGGCCGTCGAATACTGGATGAGGTTCTGAGCGAAAATATCCAGCTCCACATCGGGCTCGTGGTATTCATCTACAATCAATAGCCTGTCCTGGTCGTCTTTCTGGCAAAATACCACGGCGGGGTAGTGATAGCCGAAGTCCCAGCCTCTGAGTATTGTTCTTTCTTTTACGGGGACTAAATTTTTCACATGGTCTATGGTTTTAAATGATGGGAAGAAAGCCTTGCCGGTGTATACGTCCCAATCGATTTCAAATTCCTGATCCCATTGATCAGAGGCCATGTTTTGTTTGATAGAATTTACCCAGTCCTCGCCTTTCTCAGGGTC
>JAUXIQ010000195.1 GCA_030620925.1 Nitrospinota bacterium | reverse complement strand
CGGGCTTCGAACTCGATCATGTAGGAGTCGGTGAGGTAGAGTTTTTCCGTCACCGGGCACCGCCCTGCTTTTCGGTTAAACGATTCCCTGCGCCCTCAGCTCCGCTATTTCATCGAGACTGTAATCCGCTTCCTTAAGGATGTCTTCTGTGTGCTGACCGGCCAGGGGGGCCGGCGAGTGGACGCCGCCGGGAGTCCTGCTCAGTTTCGCCGGAAGGCCCAGAACACTATATTTACCGACGGTGGGATGGTCGACTTCGGCTACCAGGTCCAATTGCCGGGTGTTGGGGTCGTTGAAAGCCTCGGCCAGGTTATAGATGGGGCCGCAGGGGACACCTGCTTCGTTGAGAATTTCCACCCATTCCATGCGGCCTTTTTCCGCCAGGCGTTTATTGATGATGTCGTTGAGCTCCGGCCTGTTTTTGATACGCTTGCCGCGGCTTGCGAAGCGGGGATCGTCCGGCAGCTCCTCCAGGCCCATCGCCCGGCAGAACTTACCCCACATATCCTCCGTGCCCACGGCTATGTTAAGTGCGCCGTCCCCGGCTTGGTAGACACCCATGGGCGCGCTCAAGGGGTGGTGGTTCCCCACCGGCGGGGGCACCTGGCCGGTCACCAGATACCTGGCGGCCTGGAAGCCGAGCATCCCCATGAGCGCCTCCAGGAGAGAGGTTTCCACTACCTGCCCCTGACCGCTCTTTTCTCTTTCGATAATCGCCAGGAGCACTCCCTGGGCGGCGTACAGGCCGGCGGAGAGATCGCCCACGGGGCTTCCCACCCGGATGGGGCCGGTATCCTCGAAGCCTGTGACGCTCATGATCCCCGACATACCCTGAACTATCTGGTCGTAGCCGGGCCTGTCCTTGTAAGGGCCGCGCTGCCCGAAGCCGGAGATACTGCAGTAGATGAGGCGGGGGTTGAGGTCTTTGAGATGGTCGTAAGATATGCCCAGGCGCTGTTTTACCTGTGGACGATAGTTTTCTATGAGCACGTCCGCGTCGGCCACGAGCTTCTTGAGTATTTCGACGCCTTTTTCCTTTTTGAGGTCGATGGTGATGCTACGTTTGTTGCGGTGAAGCTCCAGGAAGTCGAACCCCTCGTGGTCTCCCTCATCTCCCCCCGGCTGCTCGACCTTGATGACGTCCGCCCCCCAGTCGGCAAGCTGCCTGGCGCAGGTAGGCCCCGCCCTGAACCTCGATAGGTCGATGACTTTTATGTTTGTGAGTGGTCCCCTCATTCCCCTGCCTCCCTATCGCCCATTGATATTGATGCAGGGCACCTGTCGCCCCTGATGGCTTATATTGTTTATTACCCGTTCAGTTATAACAGGCAGGGATAAGCGTGTCAATCAAACCATGTGCTCGCGCCTGTCCCGCGTTCCACGGGACTACGCAGGATAGCAGCGGCACCCTCGATTTTGCTGCAGACATCCCCATAGAGTTGTAAGAGCGCGTTCCGGGCCCGGGTTCCTCGTGCGTCAAGCAGAAAGCCGGATGCCGCGAAAATGCACAAAAAGAAGGAGCCCCTTTGTAAGGGGCCCCATTCTACCCTCCCTCCGCTTGTTTGGCGGGCAGGGTTGTTATACGCCGGCCAGGGCTTTGTTGATCGCCTTGATGAAGGCCCTGGCGCTGGCTTCGATGACATCTGTGCTGCTGGCCTGGCCGGTGAGCAGTTTCCCGTCCACCTCCACGTGCACCGTGGCCTCACCCAGGGCGTCCTTGCCCTGGGTGACCGCCTTGAGGTCGTAGCTCACCAGCTTGGCGCTCACGCCGGAGATGCGTTCTATGCAGTTGAAGACGGCGTCCACCGGGCCGTTGCCCACCGCGGCGTCGGTGATGACGTCGCCGTCGCGCCGCATCCCCACCGCCGACTGCGGGGTTATGTTAATCCCGCTGACCGTCTGGTAGGTTTCCAGTGAGAAGATATCCGGCACGCTGGAGATTTCTTCCCTCACCAGTGATTCCAGGTCTTCGTCCACAACCTCTTTTTTCCTGTCCGCCACTTCCAGGAAGCGGATGAACACCTTCTCGAAGACCTCGTTGGCGAGGTCGTAGCCCAGCTCGCCGAGACGGTGGCGCACCGCCGCCCGGCCGGAGCGGGCGGTGAGTATCATCTCGTGGCTCTGCACGCCGACGTCCTCGGGCCGGATAATCTCGTAAGTGCTTCGGTCTTTGAGGATGCCGTCCTGGTGTATGCCGGAGGAATGGGCGAAGGCGTTGCTGCCCACGATGGCCTTGTTGGGCTGCACGGGTATACCCATGAGGCTGCTGACCAGACGGCTGGTATGGTAAATCTGAGAGATGTCTATATCCGTATGGGCGTCGTAGTAATCTTTCCGGGTGTGCAGGGCCATGACCACTTCTTCCAGCGAGCAGTTGCCCGCACGCTCGCCGATGCCGTTCATGGTGAGCTCCACCTGGTCCACACCGTTCTTTATGGCCGCCAGGGTGTTGGCGGTGGCCATACCCAGGTCGTTGTGGCAGTGGACGCTGAGGAGCGCGCGGTCTATGTTGGGCACCGATTCCTTGACGCGCCTGACCATCTCCCCGTACTGTTCGGGTATGGCGTAACCCACGGTATCGGGAACGTTGACCACCGTGGCCCCTGCATCGATGACCGCCTCCAGGGTGCGGGCCATATAATCGAAATCGCTGCGGGAGGCGTCCTCGGTGGAATATTCCACCTCCGGGCAATACTTCTTGGCGTATTTGACCGCCTCCACACCCATTTCCAGCACCTTTTCGCGGTCTCGCCTGAGCTTCTTCTCCACGTGGATGTCCGAAGTTCCCAGGACCAGATGGATGCGGGGCCGCTCGGCATGCTTTAGGGACTCCCACAGGTCGTCTATATCCTCCTGAACCGTGCGGGCCAGGCCGGTTATTATGGGGCCTTTTATCTCACGGGCAACTCTGCCGACCGCCTCCAGGTCTCCCGGTGAGGACGCGGGGAACCCGGCCTCGATTACGTCCACCTTCAGTTTCGCAAGCTGACGGGCCAGCTCCAGTTTCTGCTCTGCGTTCAGTTTCGCACCGGGAACCTGTTCCCCATCCCGCAGTGTGGTGTCGAATATCATTATTTTTCTGCTCATCTGACGCTCCTTTGAAAAAGGTGATTCGGGCACCCATGACCAAAAAAAATGCCATGGGTTTTTGAAGCCCATGGCATCGAGTATTCCGGTTATTTAATTTATCTTCAGGCGCTACTCAATGCAACGGGCTCCCGCACTAATAGGAGCAGCCCTAAAAGGACCAGGCTGATAAGCCCGCCGATTATCTGAGTAACACCGTAAAACATTTTCTTTAACTACCTTTAATATTGACGACAGGTTCAAACCTTAGCGTAAATTGCCAGGAATGATAGCCGTTTATCCGGCTAGTGAATCTGTTTTGATTACCAAGTGATTGCAAATAATAGTTTGTCGATAATAACATGTCAAGCGCGAATTTTAAAAAATTTTTAAAAAACTTGACAAGGCACTACATGGAAAATAGAATTTGCGTAAGAATTAAATACTGTGGTCGTCAAATTAAGTTATTCATTCCTTGATAGTCGACCTTTTAGGAATTAACTTTACATTCAATAAACCATTTTCCTTAATGATGAGATGATATGAGCGATTATCAGTTGGCGATTATAGGCGGCGGCCCGGGGGGTTACGTGGCAGCCATAAGGGCTTCCCAGCGGGGCCTCAAGACCTGCCTGGTGGAAAAGGAGAAGCTGGGCGGGGTATGCCTTAACAGGGGCTGCATCCCCACCAAGACCCTCATACACTCCGTCTACGTCCTCGAGCTCATCAGACGGGCCGAAGAGTTCGGCGTAACCGTGGAGGGAGAGGTCAGGGCCGAGATGGAAAAACTCATGGCCCGCAAGCAGAAAGTGGTTGAGGGGCTGGTAAAAGGCGTAGGGGCTCTCCTCAAGAGCAACAAAGTGGACGTTTACGAAGGCCAGGGGAAGCTGGCCGGAAGCGGGCTCCTCTCCGTCAAAGACTCATCAGGCGCCGAGCAGACCATAGAAGTCGAAAAAGTAATCATCGCCACCGGTTCCAGGCCCGCTCAACTGCCCTCCCTGCCGCTGGACGGCAGCAGCGTGCTGTCCAGCGACGACGCGCTGGAGCTTAAGGAGGTCCCCGGCGAGATGCTCATCGTGGGGGCCGGCGTCATCGGCTGCGAGATGGCCTGCCTCTACAAATCCCTGGGCAGCGCCATCACCATGGTTGAGCTTCTCCCCCGCTGCGTCCCCCTGGAGGACGAGGAAATTTCCGCACTCATGGCCAGGGAGCTCAAGAAGAAAAAGATCAAGCTCATCGTGGAAGACAGCGTCACCTCCGTCCGCCAGGAACAGGGCGGGAGGGTGACCGCCGTCCTGGATAAAGGCGGCGATATCACCGTGGATAAGATACTGGTCTCCGTGGGCCGGGCCTTCAACGTGGAAGACCTGGGTCTGGAGGAACTGGGCGTCGAGCAGGGGCCGCGGGGTCATATAGTGGTCAACGAGAAGATGCAGACCAACGTCCCCGGTATTTACGCCATCGGAGACGTCATCGGCGGGTACATGCTGGCTCACGCCGCCTCCACCGAGGGAATCGTGGCCGCCGATAACGCCGCGGGCATCGACCGGATGATGGATTACAACGCCGTGCCCGGGGCCGTATTCACCGATCCGGAAATCGCCAGCGTGGGTCTATCCGAGCAGGAGGCTGTCGAGCGCGACTACAAGGTCAGACTCGGGCGTTTCCCCTACCGGGCGTTGGGGAAAGCGCAGGTGCTGGGCGAAATAGCGGGCATGGTGAAGCTGGTCGCCGACGAAGAGACCGACCGCCTCCTGGGAGCTCATATAATAGGCGCTCACGCCACGGACATCATCCACGAGATGGTTATCG
>JAUXIQ010000214.1 GCA_030620925.1 Nitrospinota bacterium | reverse complement strand
GCTGGAAAACGGCATTACTCTCCTACCCGAAGGTGAACAGCAAATACTCGCAATGGAACCGGTAGGACGAATAGCCTCCCCGGAGGAGATTGCAGAGGCCGTTGTCTGGCTCTGTTCGGACGCCGCCTCTTTCGTCACCGGGCACGCCATGGCCGTCGACGGCGGCTGGACCGCCCACTAATAACCGGACATACCCTCCGATAACCTTCTTTCTCGGGATGCCGCTCCTACCCACCAACGTAGTCCCGCGGAACGCGGGACAGGCGCGATAAGAGAAAAACGCATAAATAAACATCTGGAGAGACAATTCATGAATGGTCTCTACGCAACACGTTTTTTTCTTCAGAGGGCAGGCCCGCGTTTGAGTGGGGGACGTGTAGGGACAGACCCGCAAGCGCCACTAGGGCGGGTTATAAACCCGCCCCTACGACACTGCATCTTGTCATTCTGAACGTAGGCCCGCGGTACGCGGGACGGAGTGAAGAATCTCGCCTACCCGTGCAAACACGTTTTCTTTGAGACTTTTTGTTAACCCCCCTCCCTTTTATCCCCTCCCACCAGGGGAGGGGAAACTTATTGCTGGTAGAATCGCGGCAAGATGCCGCTCCTACAAGAACCAGGTGGGAGCGCCTTCCAGGCGCGATTGTAGGGGCGTATTGCATACGCCCCAGTTGGGCGGGTTATAAACCCGCCCCTACGGGACGTTATAGGGAACGTTGAGAGTCGTAGGCGCGGCCGGATAGAAGCTTTTATTCTTCTCCCCCTTGAAGGGGGAAGGATCGATGTGAGGGTGAATTTATTTAACTAATCGCGGCAAGATGCCGCTCATACAGTAAAGGGTTAATGTTTGGTATGCCAAAAGCAGTGGGGGAACTATGAAACTGTTCAATAATAAAGTCGCCGTTGTTACCGGTGGAGGCTCCGGCATCGGGCGGGCGGTTTGCGAGGAGATAGCCCGGAGAGGAGCCCTGGTAATCGCAGCGGACATCAACATGGAGGCGGCTCAAAAGGTCGCTTCGGCCATCGTCGAAAACGGAGGCAAGGCGGAAGCGACACACATCGACGTCGCCCGGGAAGAAGACGTGCGAAAACTCGTGGAAGAAACGGCCTCCACGCACGGGCGCATCGATTATATGTTCAACAACGCAGGCATAGGGATAGTGGGCGAGGTGCGCGATATGGACCTCGATCACTGGCGGCGCATCATCGACGTCAACCTGTGGGGCGTCATCTATGGCACGACAGCCGCCTACCAGGTCATGATCGAGCAGGGTTTCGGCCATATCGTCAACACCGCTTCAATGGCCGGTCTGATACCCTCTCCGGGATTAACGGCATATTCCACCACCAAGTACGCCGTGGTGGGCCTTTCCACTTCGCTGAGGGCCGAGGCGGTCGGGCTGGGAGTCAAGGTGAGCGTGATATGCCCGGGGTTCATCCGGACAGGCATAGTTGATGCGATTAACTACATCAATATCGAGCGTGAGGATATGGACTCCCTCCTGGAGCAAATCAAAATGATGGACCCGGATAAAGGTGCGCGCATCATCCTGCACGGCGTCGCCCACAACAAGGCCATTATTACCGTCGGCAGAGACGCCGGCATTGTACGGAAGCTGTATTGGTTCCACCCCGCCCTGATAGCGCGAACACAGCGCAAGTTAATAGCCGAATTCCGAAAAATTCGCCTCGGAAACTGAACGAGCATGGCCGTTAATCTCATGCCAGTGCGGGTTCAGAAACAAGTTTACCACAAAGGCACCAGTTATAACATCTTCCAGCCTTCGCACCTTTATAGTGAATTATCCACTCATTGGTCGCGCCTGGAAGGCGCTCCTACATTGGCTTTTTCCGATGTGCAGTCGAACGTAATAGGTTCTCCTCCCTTACCCCCGCCAGCCGCGTAGTGCTCCTATTAACGACTCAGAATTTCACAGGATACTAGAGTTTCCCTCACTTGACCCAACCACACGCGGTGCGTTCCGGTGTAGGGACTAAGGGAGGGTGAGGTGTAGAATTTAATTCAACCACAAAGGCACAAAGACATCGGGATCAATTGCTTCAACCTTTGCGCCTTGGTGGTAAAATTTCCATGTTAATTCATTATTCCCTACATTTGTTGACATCCTAGTGTCGGTTATGATAAATGAGGGGCAGACCCGAAGAAGCGGGATTACGATGGACAATAACGACTCTCGACCGGTCGCATCTCTTACACCTGCCCTGGAGGACCCTACCCATGGCCGAAACGATGGTTCCCCAAAGCATAGTAACAGACCCGGAGAAGTGCGCAGGCTGTCTGAGCTGTCAGCTCATCTGCTCTTACACGCACACAGGGCGCTTCAACCCGCTGTGCGCCTACATCCGGATCAACCTGCGGGATGATTACAGGATCGAGTTCACCGAGGAGTGCACGGAGTGCGGCCTGTGCGTCGAGTACTGCACGTACGGCGCTCTGCAGCCGACCGGCGAGGAGGAGTGAGCGATGAAAGGATACGCAGGTAACATCCTCTTTGTAAACCTCACCGACGGTTCAATCAAGAGGGAGCCATTAGAAGAAGCCGTTGCCAGGAAGTTCATAGGAGGCACGGGGGTCAATGCGCTCCTGGCTTACCGGCACATAAAGGCGGGTATAGACCCTCTCTCGCCCGACAACGCCCTCATCATGGGCGCCGGCCCGCTGGTGGGAACCCTGATTCCAGGCTCGGCGCGGGTGGAGGTCACGGCTAAATCACCCCTCACCGGAGTAATAGGAATATCAAACGGCGGCAACACGCCCGGAATTATGCTCAAATACGCCGGCTACGACCATCTGGTGGTGACCGGAAAGGCGGATAAGCCGGTCTACTTAAAGATAGATGATGACCGGGTCGAGATATGCGACGCTGACCATCTATGGGGTAAAGACACCTTCGAGACCACAGACGCCCTGTGGGATGAGCTGGGCGACAACTTCTGGATAAGCGCCATCGGGGTCGCCGGGGAAAGCCTGGTGCGCTATGCCCTCATCCTCAACAACAAGCACTCCGCGTTTTCCCGCACCGGCCTGGGTGCGGTCATGGGCTCCAAAAACCTCAAGGCCATCGCCGCCCGGGGGACCAGGGGAATTGAGGTGGCCGACGGGCCGGGGTTTATGAACCTGACCAAAGAATTGCTGGACAAGGTAGCGGCATTTCCCCTGCTCAAAGAGTGGCGCACGGTGGGTTTCTTCATGGCTTTTGAGCCATATACCTCCATGGGCTATATGTTGGGGAAAAACAATACCGAGAGCGCCGAAGACATAATGGAGCGCTTCCCCATCAAGGAATACCTTAGCCGCGTGCGCAAGGGCTCCACCTCCTGCCCCGGCTGCTCGCTGGGCTGCAAAGGAAGGGTGGAAATGCAGGACGGAAAATATGAGGGCCTGCGGTTCCGCCTGTCCACTCCCGCTGTGGCGGTGGGGGCTTTCGGGGGTCTGGTAGCCGTGGAGGGCTTCGATGAAGTCATGAAGTGCGCCGAACTATCCAACCGTTACGGCATGGACCTGGACTCACTCACCGCTACCATCGGTTTCGCCATCGAGCTTTATCAGAAAGGTATACTCACCGATGAAGACACCGGCGGTCTGGAGCTGGACTGGGGCACGGAGACCGTGCGAACACTGTTGGACAGAATAGCGCAACGGGACGGCTTCGGCAGGCTCCTGGGGGAAGGTGTGGTGAGAGCCGCTGAGGAGATAGGAAAGGGAGCGGACTACTATGCCGTTCATATAAAAGGTATGGACCTTGGCCTGGGGCTCAGGGGACGCCTGAGCACGGAGAACTTCGGCCAGGCCACCAACCCCCGCGGCGCTCATTTGGACCGTTCGCCGTCCATCAGCTTCATGCCCGGACGTAAAAAGGAGTCCTACGTCAAGTACTGCCGGTCCATAGGAGTGCCCGAGGACAGGGTAGAGGCCGTCTGCACGGGGCCCGAAAATTTCAACGTTGCCCGGCTCACGCGCTGGGTTGAGGATTATAACACTATCCTCTTCTCACTGGGCCTCTGCCACAGGACACCCATCTCCCAGCACTACAACCTCGATCTGTTCGCCCGTCTCTATTCAACGGCCACGGGCCTGGAAATGAACCCTGAGGAGATACGGCAGGCCGGCGAGCGCGCCTGGAACCTCTCCAGGGCCTTCAACATGCGGGAAGGGAAGACCAAAACCGACGACTTTTTCCCTGAACGCCTCATGAAGGAATCCGTAACGCTGAGAAAAGGGGAGATTCCGGCCGCCGACCCCGAGATGGTGGAACAACTTCTCAACGAATATTATGAGGAACGAGGTTGGGAGGCCGATACAGGCAATCCCGGACCTCAGAAGCTTAACGAATTGGGTATTGACACATAAAGGAGAAAAGAACCCATGAGCGCCGGCGAGAAAGGCAAGAAGATAAAGGGCACCAGACGGCTGCAGGAGATGGGCAACGCCTTCAAACAGGCCACGACCCTGTGGGCGGGCATCGAGCTCGACCTTTTCACCAACGTATCCCAGGGAGCGGACACAGTTGCCGCCGTCGCCGGGAAACTGGCCATCACGGAGGAGAACGCCGAAAAGCTGATGACCGCCTGCACCGCTCTGGG
>JAUXIQ010000341.1 GCA_030620925.1 Nitrospinota bacterium | reverse complement strand
GCCACTAGTTTTTCAGCCATCTTCAGGCTAAGTCTCTCTCACGTTATTCAAGTATTTCCAGCACGGCCCTCTTTTTAATCTTGGTGGCGGAGGCGTTGAGAATAGTCCTCATGGCCCTGGCCGTCCGACCCTGTTTACCTATGACTTTTCCAAGGTCTTCAGGGGATACCCTCAGTTCGATAACAGTTGTCTTTTCGCCTTCAAATTCCATGACCTCCACTTCTTCCGGTTTGTCTACAAGAGACTTTGCTATATAGGTTATCAACTCCTTCATCAGCCCTACCTCCACAGTAATTTCTTTGGAGAAGTTGCGACAGGGGCATTATCTTTGGTGATGGGTTCTCACAGCTTCTACAAGCATATCCAGATGTGTAATCTTCAGGTTTTCCTTCCATCGGCTATTCTTCTTCTCCCGAACACGTTGCCTCTAAAGGGGCCTGTTTAATTCCGGATTTATCGAAAAGCACTTTGACTGTCTCAGAGCACTGGGCGCCTTTGCTCATCCATTCCGTCGCTTTTTCTTGGTCGATTTTCACTTCCACAGGGTCCGTCATGGGATTGTAATATCCTATACTTTCAATTTCCTTGCCGTCCCTGCGCGTTCTTGAATCGATCACCACGATTCGGTAGAAAGGTTTCTTTTTTGCGCCCATTCTCTTCAGTCTGATTTTTACCGCCAACGTTCACCTCCCTCAGGTGTCAATTTGATCTATTTTTTTCTCTTCAGCTGGATGCTCGATCATCGGTTTTACAAGTAATTTCTTCATATTCAGCCGGTTAAATTTACATTGGGAAGAGGCCTTTTCCGATGCTCATCGATTTCCCTTTGCCTCCCTTGGTCATTGCTCTCATCATTTTCCTGGATTGAATGAACTGTTTGAGCAATCTATTAACGTCTTGCACTGTAGTGCCGCTGCCTTTTGCTATCCGCTTCCTTCGGCCCCCTGAGATTATTGAGTGGTCTCTGCGTTCCCGGGGGGTCATGGAGTTTATGATGGCTTCGACCTTTTTAAGCTCTCTTTCATCCACATTCATTCCCTTGAGAGAATTGAATCCCGGTACCATTTCCAGTAACTGGTCCAGGGGGCCCATCTTTTGTATTTCCAGCAGTTGTTCCTTAAAATCCTCCAGCGTAAAGCTGTCTTCCGCCAGTTTCCGCTCCAGCTCCTGCGCCTTATCTTGAGTGTAAGTCGTTTCCGCTTTTTCTATTAAGCTTAAGACGTCTCCCATACCTAGAATGCGTGAGGCCATCCTGTCAGGATGGAAAGGCTCTATCTGATCGAGCTTTTCTCCGACGCCCACAAACTTTATGGGTTTGCCGATGGTGGCGTTAATGGATAAGGCCGCACCTCCCCGGGCATCGCCGTCCATCTTTGTAAGGACGACCCCGTCCACTCTGATTGCTTGGTTGAACTGCTGCGCCACATTTACCGCGTCCTGTCCGGTCATTGCGTCCACAACCAGCAGGTTTTCATGGGGCTTGAGCTTATCGTTTATTGCTTGGAGCTCTTTCATCAATTCTTCATCTACGTGCAGTCTGCCCGCGGTATCTATGATCAGGACATCGAGGTTTTGGCGGGAGGCTTGGTCCCTGGCCTTTGTACAGATTTTCACAGCGTTTTTCTCTTTGCCCGACTGATATACTTCTATACCCAGATCCCCGCCCAGTATGCTCAGTTGTTCAACTGCCGCAGGGCGTCTGGGGTCTGCAGGAACGAGCATAGGTCTGTGCCCTTCTTCGCGAAGCTTTCCGGCCAGTTTGGCGGAGGTGGTGGTTTTTCCCGAACCCTGAAGCCCCGTCATCAGGATGATGGTGGGGGGATTCCTGGAGAACTGAATTTTGCTCTGTATTCCCCCCATCAGCTCGGCAAGCTCGTCCCTGACTATCTTTATTACCTGCTGTCCGGGGGTAAGGCTTTCCAGTACTTCCTGCCCCACCGCACGCTGGCTTACCCTTTCTACGAAATCCTTAACCACCTTGAAATTTACGTCCGCCTCCAGCATGGCCAGGCGCACTTCCCGCATGGCGTCTTTTATATCGGCTTCATTGAGTTTGCCGCGACTGCGAAGCTTTTTAAATACCACTTCCAGCCGGTTGGATAAGTTGTCAAACAACCTTTTCTTCTCCTTGAAGGATGAGCTGCCGAAACCTCGTGACAGGAAGCTCAGTGAGGCGTGCCGGCAAGGCCTTTAATTTCACTTTTTGCTCCTCAGTTCGGCGATGGTCTCTTTGTAGTTTGTACTATGAAAAACGGATGAGCCGGCCACGAGAACGTTGGCCCCTGCCTCGACCACCGACCGGCAGTTTGATGGATTTATGCCTCCGTCCACCTGAATATCCGTATTCAGGCCCGCGTTATCAATCTTTTCGCGAAGTTTCTCTATCTTGGGTAATACCGAGGGGAGGAACTGCTGGCCTCCGAAGCCCGGGTTAACGGACATTAGCAGCACCATATCCACCTGCTCAAGAATATGATCCAGGAAAATCAGGGGTGTAGCAGGGTTGAGGACCACTCCCCCTTTTACTCCGAGCCGCTTGATGGAAGATACAACCCCCTCAAGGTGGGAGCAGGTCTCTACATGAACGGTGAGTATATCGCTGCCGGCGTCCACAAAATCGGTGATGTATTTCTCCGGGTTCTCTATCATTAGATGCACGTCTAAAGGAATGCGAGCTTTTTTCTTAATAGAATTCACTATGGGTGGCCCCATGGTGATGTTGGGCACGAAATGGCCGTCCATTACGTCGATGTGCAGCATGTCCGCACCGGCGTCCTCTACCTCGGCAATTTCCTGGCCCAGCTTCCAGAAATCGGCGGAGAGGATCGAAGGAGCGATTTTTATGTTATCCATTTTCCCCATTAGCATTAAAACCTCTTCTCATAAACCAATCCACCGTCCAGATAGACCCTGGCGACCGTATCCCCATCCACTTTCACCATTACCTCCACTTCGGTACCAGGGTCGCGGATAGCATTAAACACTTCGCTCACCTCCGATTCGTTCTCCACCACTATCTTCACTCTGCTGGGGCCTCCTTCATCAGGTAGCCGGTAGCGGAACATGGCGAAGGAACCGGTATGGACCGAGGAACCCTTTACTTCTCGCGAAAGGGAGAGTTCCACCTTATTCCCTTTTGAAACCTGGTATCCGGCCCGGGGGTTCTGCTTTATTACTACGCCGGGAGGGAAACCCTTATATTCGCTGTAGTTGATTTTACCTATCTCGACATCCATTTCTTCCAAGAGCGCGGCTACTTCT
>JAUXIQ010000252.1 GCA_030620925.1 Nitrospinota bacterium | reverse complement strand
TGCTACTTTTGCCGCCTGGGCAGGTTCAACCACTGTATGCACCAGACCAGGATAGGGCAGCAGGTGGACGGGGCCATGACCGATTACGTCGTGGTGCCCTATTTCAGTCTTTACGGGATTCCCGACGAGGTGAACACGGAGGAGGCGGCGGTAATAGAGCCGTTGGGGGTGGCGCTGCATGCTTACGAGCGCTGCGAGTTCAAGCCGGGGGATGACGTCTTGGTCATCGGGCCGGGGCCTATCGGCCTGCTGGCGGCGCAGATAGCTCTCTCCGGAGGCGCGGGCAAGGTGATGGTGCTGGGCCTGGATATTGACAGAGAAAGGCTGGAGATGGCGGAGGGTTTCGGCGCCGAGGCTATCAATGTCGAAGAGGTCGACTTTTATCAAGCGGTATCTGACATCACCCAGGGCAAGGGCGCGGACCTCGTGCTCGATATCAGCGGCGGGAGGGACACGCTTACGCAGGCCATCAGGATGGTCAAACCCGGGGGGCAGGTGGTGGAGGTCGGTCTGGGGCCGCCGGGAGAGTTCAACTACACTGACCTGGTGGCTAAGGAGGTGACCGTGCACGGGTCTTTCCGGCGACAGCCTTCCACCTGGTACAGGGCCATAAACATGGTGGCCTCTAACGTGGTGGACCTTCGACCCCTGATAACCCACGCGCTGCCCGTGAGCCAAGCCGTGGAGGGGTTCGAGCTTCTGATCGGAAGGAAAGCCATAAAGGTGATCCTCGTCCCGGGGGAGGAAAAGTAGGTAAGCAACAATTTTGGGGCAGTCATTGGCCCCACAATTTTCCGGTATTCGATGGGAGGCGAAATATCTGATGATAGTAGACGTTCACCGCCATGTACAGCACAAGGATTGGTCTTCGGAGACCTGGCATGAGATGATGTTGACTTTGAGGCACAATTTCATGCTCTCTCAGGGGGAAAAGGTTACCCTGGAAGACGTGGGGAAGGAAGTGGACACCTGGTACGACGATCCCCAGGCCGATAAGTTGATAGAGAGCATGGATCAGGCGGGTATAGACATGGCCGTAATCTTCCCCGTGGATTGGGGCCTTGGCATGGGCGAGGGGAAAGTATCCATCGAAGAGGTCAACCGGCTTTACGGCGAAATGGTGCAGCGGCATCCGGGGCGGCTGGTCTCCTTCGTGGCGGTGGACCCCCGTCGACCGAATGCGGTGGAGCTGCTGGAGAAGGGTGTTCGGGAGTGGGGCGCGAAGGGGCTCAAGATACACCCCTCGGCCGGGTTTTACCCCAATGATGAGAGCTGCTATCCTATCTACCGCAAGGCGGTGGAGCTGGACGCGATAGTGCTGACCCACACGGGGAACATCATTCCCCCTATGCGCAGCAAGTTCACCCAGCCCCTATACCTGGACGACGTGCTCGTAGATTTTCCGGAGCTGAAGCTTATCTGCGCCCACCTGGGCTTCGGGTGGTGGCAGGAGCTCTCCTTCCTGGGCTGGCGGCGAAACAACATGTACGCCGATATAAGCGGCTGGCAGCGGCTTGTGGGTAACGATTTCGATACCTTCTGCCGTGCGTTGAGAGCCATGCTGAACAGGCTGGGGCCGGACAAGGTCATGTTCGGGACCGATGGACCCACCCTGAGCAGGGATCATCCCGACGGCGACTGGATAGAGCTGGTTAGGAACCTCCCCGAGACTGCGCCTCAGGGGATCAGCTTCACTTCCGAGGAGGTGGAGGGGATACTGGGGGAGAACGCAAAGCAGTTGCTCGAGCTTTAGAGGCCGCTCCATGAACGATGTCTCCGGCCTGGACCAGGGATCGAAGAGCGGCTGGCATCATCGAGGAAGCGATGCGAGCTTCTGGGGAGTGATGCTGGGCGCGCTGGGCGCTCTGGTCTTTTTTCTGCTTCTGCTCATATATTCCCTCACCACCATGGTGGACTGGGGGGTGATGCTGGAGACCATCAGGTCGGGTGAGCTGCTGTTCTCCATACGGCTCACGCTTATAACCGCTTCACTCTCCACGCTTCTGGCCGTCGTTTTCGCCGTGCCTGCCAGTTATGCCATCTCCAGGGCGGAATTTCCCGGCAAACGGGTGGTGGATACCATCCTGGACCTGCCCATAGTCCTCTCTCCCATTGCACTTGGCGCCGCGCTGCTTATATTTTTTAATACCTCCATGGGTTCGGGAATAGAGAAGAACTTGCTGCACTTCGTGTTCGAGGTGCCGGGCGTGGTGCTGGCCCAGTTCGTGGTGGTGACCGCCCTGGCGGTGCGGCTCATGAAGTCCACCTTCGACGGCATAAGCCTGCGCTACGAGACCGTTGCCCGCACCCTGGGGTGCAACCGATGGCAGGTTTTTTTCAAAATAACGCTGCCCCTGGCCAAGAACGGGCTCATAGCCTCAGCCATTCTGGCCTGGGCCAGGGCGGCGGGGGAATTCGGGGCCACGGTGACGCTGGCCGGAGCCACCCGAATGAAGACGGAAACGCTGCCCGTAGCCATCTATCTGAGTCTTTCATCGGCTGATGTGGAGAAGGCGGTGGCGGTCATACTGGTGCTCGTTGCCATTTCGCTTGTGACCCTGGTCTTCCTGCGCAGGGTGGGCGGAAAGGGGTATCCGCTTTGATAGAGATAGAAGATTTAAAGGTCGACGTGGGTGATTTCCACCTCCGGGACATAAACATCAGGCTGGGAACGGCCGAGTACGTGGTCCTTCTGGGGCCCACGGGGGCGGGAAAGACCGTCCTAATAGAGACCTTGGCCGGCGTCCACCGCCCCCGGAGCGGGAGGATACTGATGAACGGGATGGATGCTTCCCGCCTGCCCCCTGAACATAGACGCATAGGCTACGTTCCCCAGGATTACGCCCTTTTCCCCAACATGCCCGTGGAGGACAACATAGCTTTCGCCCTCTCGCTGAAGCTCTCTTCCAGGGAGTCGGTTAAAGAGGTAGTGAAAGAGCTGGCGGTTCTCTTCGGCATAGAGCATCTGCTCCGGCGCATGCCCCATAACTTGAGCGGCGGCGAGAAGCAGAGGGTGGCACTGGCCAGGGCGCTGGCGGTAGAGCCCAGGGCGCTTCTGCTGGACGAGCCGCTGGCGGCCCTGGATAACGTCTCCCGCACCTCGCTGTCCATGGAGCTCAAGAAGGTGCAGAAGCGGTTCGAGGTAACCATACTGCACGTTACGCACGACCTGGAAGAGGCGTTTACCCTCGGCGACCGGGTGGCGGTGATGATGGAAAGCACCCTCGTTCAATGCGGCTCCCCAAAGGAAGTCTTCCACCGCCCGCGGAACAGAAAGATCGCCGAGTTCGTGGGGGTTAAAAATATCTTCAGCGGAGAAGTGGTGGACGTGGATTCCGGGCAGAAAGAGACGCTGGTGTCCATCGACGGGGTGGTTATCAGGGCGCCTCTCTACTCTTACCGCAAGGGGGACAGGGTGCTGCTGTGCATAAGGCCGGAGGAGATAATGCTCATCAAGCCCGACCGCCCCCTGCGGAGGAACGTCAAAGAGAACGCTTTCAAGGGCTCCATTCTGGACATGATAGAGAGGAACTCTTCGACGCAGATCGTCTTCCAGATGACGGGCAGACCCCTGCAGTTTTACGTGGAAATTCCGAACCATGTGCTGGGTAGGTGGGGATTGGCGCCGGGCAAGGAGCTTACTCTTTCTCTGAAGAAATCCTCCCTCTGGCTCACCGAACTGGATACCTGATGAGCGATCGGAGACCATGTGTACACTGATGATACTTCATAAGACGGTTCCCGGCCATCCTGTTGTGGTGGCCGCTAATCGGGACGAATACCGCAGCCGAAAGTCCCAACCGCCCTCCCTCTGGGAAGGCAGTCCGGCCTTCTTTGCCGGTAAGGACCTGGAGGAAGGGGGAACCTGGCTGGGGCTCAACAGCAAAGGACTGCTGGTGGGTATTCTCAACAGGCGCTCGGAGAAGGGTAGGGATGACTCCCGCCTCTCCCGGGGCCGGCTTTGCACGGATGCGCTCAAGCATTCCCGCCTGGAGGATGTCCGCATGGCGATGGAGGAGACCCTGGTGGGGGTATAAATTCCCTTCTATCTGTTCTACGAGGATGGTGAAGGCGCTTACGTATCTTATTGTCAGGTAGAGCATAAGACGGTGGAGATAAGCCAGGGCTTCC
>JAUXIQ010000234.1 GCA_030620925.1 Nitrospinota bacterium | reverse complement strand
GGGAGCGGGGCCAGGATATCCTGTTGCTAGTCGAATATTTCCTCCGAGAGCTTTCAATGGAAAACGGAAAGAAACTTAAGAAGATAGACGCTGATGCTCTGGAAGTACTCTGCGCATACCACTGGCCTGGCAACGTACGTGAGTTGAAGAATATCGTCGAGCGGTTGGTGATAATGTTACCTTCCGATACAATCAAGGCGAAGGATTTACCGGTACACCTTCAATCCCAGAAGGCGTCCGAACCCCGTTTCGAAATCAATTATGGTTCTCTGCGAGACGCCAGGAATTCCTTTGAGAAAGAGTACATTCAAAAATTACTAGAGAGCAACAACTGGAATATTTCCAAAACCGCTGAGGAATTGAAGGTAGGACGCAACAACCTCTATAACAAAATAAAAGCTTATAAGCTTGAACAACAGCGCTCTTTAGACTGAAGCTCAAATGTCTTCGAGAATTAAAATATGGGAGAAAAAAAACTAACTTATAAGGATGCGGGAGTAGATACGGAAGCCAGCCGCAATTTCATCAGCAGCATCCGACCCTTGATAGAAGCAACCTTCAGACCAGAAGTTATAGGCTCCTGGGGTGCATTCAGCGGTCTTTTCCGACCTCATCTTTCAAAATACGCTAATCCGGTACTCGCATCCGCCACCGATGGCGTGGGCACCAAACTCAAAATCGCTTTCGCCCTGGATCTCCATAACACCGTGGGAATAGATCTGGTGGCCATGTGTGTAAACGATTTGATATGCCAGGGGGCGGAGCCTATCTTTTTTCTCGATTATCTGGCCACCGGGAAACTGCAACGCGAGATTGCCGTCGAAATTATCGAAGGCATATCTCAGGGATGTCGTGAAGCCAACTGCGCCCTCCTGGGTGGCGAAACTGCGGAACTCCCCGGTTTTTACGCGGAGGGGGAATACGATCTGGCGGGTTTTGCCGTGGGAATAGTCGACGAAAAAAATATCGTGGATGGGAACGCGGTGGCTGAGGGAAATGTGCTCCTGGGGTTGGCCTCCAACGGGCTGCACAGCAATGGTTACTCCCTGGCTAGAAAGATTCTTCTGGAAAGCGCTAATCTCCCGTTGCACGAAATTGCCGACCCGCTTGACATACCCCTGGGCGAAGAGCTGTTGAGACCTACCAGAATATATTCGGGCATCATCATCCCCCTGCTGGCAAGCCACCAGATTAACGGCATGGCCCATATCACCGGGGGGGGTATACACGAAAACCTGGGCAGGGTTATCCCAAACGGTCTAACCGCAGAAGTTATAAAGAGTTCGTTACCCTCTTTGGCCATATTCAAGCTTATAGAAAGACTTGGGAAAGTGGAAGAAAGTGAAATGTTTAACACTTTCAACATGGGTGTGGGTATGATTATCGTAGTTCCCCGGGAAACCGCTTCGGCCATCACTGCTGAGCTGAGGAAAATCGGCGAAGAGGTATATCAATTGGGCGAAGTAAAGAAAGGAAAAGGTAGTGATAAGGTGGTCGTTATCTGACGGTAATTATTCGGAGGGCGGGTCGCAATGGCAAACGGCCGGAATAATAAGCTTAAAGTAGGAGTGCTGGCCTCGGGAAGAGGTTCCAACCTTCAAGCCATAATTGACGCCTCCGAAAAAGGTGGTCTGGCTGCGGAAGTGATTTGCGTAGTAAGCGATATAACTGATGCTTATGCGCTGGAAAGGGCTCGTATACACGGAATAGACGCCGTCCATGTCAATCCTAAAGACTTCGCCAACAAACAGGAATACGAAAAACAGATATGCCGGCATTTAAAAGAGCACGGCGTGGAACTGGTATGCCTGGCGGGATACATGAGGATAGTCGGCCCCCACTTGATCAGGGAGTTCCCGAACCGAATATTGAACATCCACCCCGCGCTGCTCCCCTCCTTTCCCGGTCTGCACGGCCAGAGGCAGGCCCTGGTGCACGGGGTAAAGTTCTCCGGCTGCACGGTGCACTTTGTAGACGAAGGGGTGGATACCGGGCCCATAATAATACAATCAGTGGTTCCGGTGCTTGACGACGATGATGAGGAAACCCTGTCCGCACGTATACTGACCGAAGAGCACAAGATCTATCCTCAAGCAATACAGTTCATTGCTGAGGGACGGCTCGAGTTGCGGGGTAGAAAAGTATTGCTGGAAAAGGCCGAAACCGAATCGCACTATCCGGCCATACAAAATCCCGGTGTTGAAATATGAGTATAGGGCAGGGGAGCGTTCAGACAGCGGTTCCGAAGAAATAGATACAGTTTTTAAGAGCGAGTCGTCTCAATGGTTGAAAAGAAGCCCGTTATAATCAGCGCCTGCCTGGCAGGGTACCCTTGCAGATACGATGGAGGGGACAAGGGTTACTCATATTTCATTGAAAAGGTCAAGTGCGGAGAAGCCATCCCATTATGCCCGGAGCAATTAGGAGGGCTGCCCACTCCCCGCGAGAAAGCTGAAATTATCAATGGCGATGGATTCGACGTGGTGAACGGAAAAGCCAGAGTGATAAACTCGGAAGGCCGGGATGTTACCGAGCAATTCCTGAAGGGTGCCGGTGAAGTCCTCAAGTTGGCTCGAGACTTAGGAGCTTCGGAAGTCCTATTATTTGAGGGAAGCCCATCGTGTGGGGTAAAATATATCCATCGAGACGGGAAGAAAGTTGAAGGGGCAGGTGTTTGCGCAGCCTTGCTTTCCAGTGCCGGGTTCGAGGTAGCGGCAGCAAAAAATGAGAGCACGTATAAATGATCCCTCTTAAGGATAGCGTACCCACCAAGGCTTTTCCCGTCGTCACCGTCATAATTATAGGCATTAATGTACTTGTCTTCGGATATGAAATCTACCTGGGAAAAGGAAACGAAAACTTCATTAGCACTTATGGGCTGGTCCCTAGTAATTTGACCAACCCTTTTTACGCAGAATTTGATGGCAACTTAAATCCATTCCTGAGCATCTTCTCATCCATGTTCGTGCATGCCGGATACTTGCATCTGATAGGCAATATGCTTTACATGTGGATTTTCGGTAATAACGTTGAAGACTCCATGGGCCCCTTGCGCTTCATCCTGTTTTATCTTCTCACCGGCGCCCTTGCCGCCCTTTCTCATGTGGCAACAGAACCCGCCGGTAAAATACCCATGGTAGGAGCAAGTGGTGCTATTTCAGGAATACTTGGGGCCTATTTGCTGTTGTTCCCGCGAGCCAAGGTGCTCACGCTTATTTTTATAGGATTGTTCGCAAGGCTTGCTACCATCCCGGCCGTATGGGTTCTCCTTTTCTGGATAATACTGAACGTAATAAACGGGACTGTAAGCCTCGGCTCCAGGGGAAGCGGCGGGGTAGCGTGGTTCGCCCATATAGGAGGCTTCGGAGCGGGCCTCCTGCTCATAAAGTTGTTCAGACGCCCGGATTATATGAGAGGCCTCAGGATGCGATGAACCCTTTCTGTCTATTTGACTAAATGGATAGCCATATCAGGTTAGAGGGTCTATATTTTTACAGGTGAAAATATTTTTACCCTCCGCGACTTTTATGCAATTATCACTGGGGTACTTATTATGAGAAAGCGCAAAAAAATAACCGGCGCGACGGCCCTGTTTTTTATGCTCATCCTGTTGTATGCCGCTTCCATGGGCACGGCTTCCGCCGCCGAGGTGGTGGATAAGGTTCAGACCAGGTATAATGGGTTGACGACAATCAGCGCTAAATTCAGCCAACTCTCGGTGAACAAGGTTTCCATGATGAGAGAGGAATCCCGGGGGACGGTCTACTTCAGCAAACCCGGAAAGATGCGCTGGGAGTATGAGGAACCGGAGCGTAGGCTCATCGTCAGCGACGGCGAAACGGTCTGGACCTACCTTCCGGAGCAGAACCAGGTTTATGTGGCAAAGTTAAGCGAAGAGTATATTTCGCGCACCCCGTTGTCCTTTCTGATCGGAAAAGGAAACCTCCAGGAAGAATTTGACGTAAACTCGACGCTTGTAAACGATGAACAGAAAGGGTCATTATTCAGAATAGACCTGCAGCCGAAAAGGCCACAGTTGAACCTCTCTAAGCTGATTCTGGAGGTGGATAGCGAAAGCTACCTTATAATAAAAAGCGATATGTACGATTCCATGGGCAACTTGATTTCAATATCGTTTGAACAGATAGTGACCGACCCCGATTTACCCCCCAACCTCTTTCAGTTTTCACCACCAGATAATGTTGAGATAGTGGAAGTATGGAAATATAATTGAAAAAAAGGTAGATTTACCGATAAGCTTTTATGTCCCAGCTCAAAGGAGAAAAAAGGAGCATGC
>JAUXIQ010000313.1 GCA_030620925.1 Nitrospinota bacterium | reverse complement strand
GGGAATGGCGCTGGTCTATTACCTGTTCACCCTCTCCGCCAGCGGCATACGGCTGCGATACCTGATCCCTATTTATCCATTCCTGATCCTGCTCGGGATACACGGCCTGCACGGACTGGCGGCCAGGGGGAGGAGGTGGGGAGTATCGGCAACGACGACGGCGGTGGCGGCGATACTGGCGATCAACCTCTACCTGATACTGCCCCTCTATTCGGTCGTATCTCCACCCGCGTTTTTAACAGGCCGGCTGGACAGGGCCCAATACCTGCGGGAAAAGATTCACGATTACGACGCCTACGAATTCATGAACAGCAAGCTCCCGCGGAATGTGAAAGTAATGTTCCTTTTTACGGGGAACGACGGTTACTACCTGGACCGGGAGTATTTCTACGACAGTTACTTTCTGGGCTATACCATGAAGAATATTTTGAAGAGGGCCGCCGATGGGGGCCAGGTAGCTGACGAGCTGGAGAAAATAGGCATCACTCACCTGTTCATAAACTGGTATTTTCTTACCGCTAACTTCCGGGAAAGCGTTCCGCCGGATGAAGCGTCAGTCTTCCAGGATTTTATCAACAAGCACCTATACCCCTTGTATACCACGGGGGACGAGACGGTCTACGCGCTGAAAGGGACAGGGGATTGAAAGTCTGCATGCTGACCACAAGCTTCCCCCGCTTCGAAGGGGACAGCGCAGGGATATTCGTATACCACCTGGCCCGGGCGCTGGTCGACGCCGGAACCGGTGTAGAGGTAGTGGCCCCCTGGGATGCGGGCTCTGAGTTGTGCGAGGAAGCGAACGGAATCCGGATACACCGGTTCAAATATTCGCCCTGGAGCAGGCTTAACATAGTCTACGGCGGGGGAGGAATACCCGAGAAGGTGAAGGACAACCCGGGGGTCCTCTCCGCGCTGCCTCTGCTTACTCTATCATTTACGGCCAGGGCGGTTGAAATAGCCAGGGATTGCCACGTGGTCCACGCACAGTGGCTTTATTCGGGCCTCGTGGCGGGAACGTTGAGAAAGTTCCTGAGGGTGCCCTCTCTGCTTACCCTCAGGGGCTCGGACATGAAATATATGCAGAGTAGCAAAATGCTTCAACCGGCGGCCAGGCTCATTTTCTCCAGCGTGGACCGCGTGACCTCCGTCAGCCTGGCGCTGGAAGAATCCGCCCGCCGGATCGGCCTGAGAAAAGATAGGATAGAGACTATCCCCAACGGAGTCGATCTCTCCCTCTTTTCACCCATGCCTCAGCAGGATTTCCGGTCGCACCTGGGGCTGCCCCCGGACAAGCGCATCATACTTTTTGTGGGCAACCTCACTGAGAATAAAGGCCTCCACCCCCTGCTGAAGGCTTTTCAGACGGTCCATCGGAGCAGGAAGGACGTTCTGTTGGCTCTGGTGGGCCAGGGTCTCCTCGAGGCGGAGCTGCAGGGGAAGGCTCTCGAATACGGGTTGAAGGAACATGTGCTGTTCGCGGGAATACAGGCCCAGAACCGGCTTCCTTACTGGTATAACAGTGCCGACCTGCTGGTACTGCCCAGCTACTCGGAAGGCAGGCCCAACGTTGTCCTGGAGTCCATGGCCTGCGGGACGCCGGTGGCCGCCTCCGACATACCCGGGATACGCGAACTGGGCGGAGAGGAGGAAGACTTCCGCCTGTTCAGACCCGGAGAGGCGGCGGATATGGCCGAGGCCATAATCAAAATCATAAACGGAGACGTGAAAGTAAAAGCAGGGGCTGAGCTGCGGCAGCGCCTGGTAGACCGCGGCCTGACCTGGGAGATGTGCGCCCAGAGGTACATCCGCTGCTACCGCCGGATAAGAGGAGAAGAGTGATGTGCGGCATCTGCGGCATAGTGCACCGGCAGGGAGCGGAAGCTCCCGACCGCTCCACGCTGGAAAAGATGTGCAGCGCGGTGAGGCACCGTGGCCCCGACGCGGAGGGGCACTACCTGGACGAGCATGCGGCCCTGGGCCATCGAAGACTCAGCATAATCGACCTGAACACCGGAGAACAGCCCATGTATAACGAGTCCCGCTCCCTGGCGGTGGTATACAACGGTGAAATATACAATTACCTGGCCCTCCGCAAAGAGCTGGAACGCAAGGGGCACAAGTTCACCACCCGTTCTGACACCGAGGTTATCCCCCATCTTTACGAGGAATATGGAGTAGAAGCCCCCCGTTACATGCGGGGAATGTTCGCTTTTGCCCTCTGGGATACAGATAAAAAGCGCCTGCTCCTTGCCCGCGATCGCCTGGGGCAGAAGCCGCTCTTTTACAGCCTCCATAAGGAGGGAATAGTATTCGGTTCAGAGATAAAGTCGATATTGACCCCCGGACTCGTAGAGGAGGGCCTGGATTACTCTGCGCTGGACAGCTACCTAACCAATCAGTTCATACCCGCCCCCTTGACCATCTATAAGGAGGTGCGGAAACTATTGCCCGCCCATACGGCCGTCTGGGAGAATGGAAAATTCGAACTCCGCCGCTACTGGGAGCCCCCGGGAGAGACCGTCAACATGGGAGAAGAGGCATGCACCGCAAGGCTCCTGGAGCTGCTTCACGAATCGGTGGAAATTCGTCTCATGAGCGATGTTTCCCTGGGGGCCTTTTTAAGCGGAGGAATCGACTCCAGCCTTATAGTGGCGCTCATGAGCCGCATATCGGAGAAGCCGGTGAAATCTTTCTCCATCGGATTCAGCGACCGCTCGTTCAACGAACTGCCTGCCGCCGGGCGGGTCGCCACACTGCTGGAAACCGATGCGTACGAAAAAATGGTGGATTACAACGTGCAGGAGACGCTGCCCGAGCTGGTGCGGCATTTCGATGAGCCTTTCGGCGATTCCTCGGCGCTGCCCGTCTACCATCTCTCCAGAATGACCAGGGAGAGGGTGACGGTAGCCCTGTCCGGTGACGGATGCGACGAGACGCTGGGAGGCTACAGGCGATACGCCGCCGCCAGGCTGACCCGCTATGCCTCTTTGCTGCCCGCAGCCCTCCGGGGGAAACTGCTGGGAAAGTTTCTGGGAATGTTCCCGGAGGGGACGGAATACTACGGGGATAGCTTCACCAAGAAACTGCGCCTATTCTCTGAGCACCTTGCCAACCTTGGCGAAACCGGGTTCGCAAGCTGGTACATCACCTTCAGCCCTCAGGAGAAAGAGCGGCTTTACGATCCCCGGTTTAACGCCCGTATCCAGCGAGAAGCCGAGGAAGACCCCGTCGAACAGTGGGCAAAAGGGCACAGGGGTCTCGAGCGGCTGGCAGAGATGATGCGGGCCGACATACAGTTCTACCTGCCCGATGACATACTGGTAAAAGTGGACCGCATGAGTATGGCTCACTCGCTAGAGGTGAGATCCCCGTTTTTGGACCACCTTCTCCAGGAGTTCGTAGCTACCATTCCCCTGAAATTCAAGGTGCGAGGTTCGGAGCTGAAGTACATCCTCAAGCGCGCCGCC
>JAUXIQ010000050.1 GCA_030620925.1 Nitrospinota bacterium | reverse complement strand
TATCGGCGTATATATTCGACAAAATATGGCGCCCTGTTGATCCTCTCCCCACCCCCTACGACGACGTTTAACAGCTCGGAATTAACTTGCTGGGCCTTCTCTCGGGTAATGAATTTTTCCACTACCATGCGCCGAAGGACCAGCGACCTTCTGCGCTTGGCGCGCTCAGGATGCTTTAAGGGGGAGTAAGCCGAGGGTGCTCTCAAGAGACCGGCGAGGAGGGAGGCTTCAGAAAGGTTGATGTCGGAAACCCCCTTCCCGAAATAGCGCCGTGAGGCGGATTCCACCCCGTAGGCCCCGCCGCCCAGATAGACCTGGTTCAAGTAGAGTGCGAGGATTTCGTCTTTAGTGTAGCGCCGCTCTATCCTCAGCGCCAGAATGGCCTCTTTTAGTTTCCGCATGAAACTCCTCTCGGGAGTGAGAAACAGCAGCTTGGAGAGCTGCTGCGTGATGGTGCTGCCGCCCTCCTTGATCCGCCCCGCCATGATATTCCGCCACATGGCCCGGGCAATACCCGAGAAATCCAGCCCCCGATGTTTGTAAAAATCGGTGTCTTCCACCGCCAGCACGGCTTTTATAAGGTGGTCAGGCATGCTGGACAGGGGGACGACGGTCCTGCGCTGATGGTAAAATTCGGCTACTACCTCGTTATTCACGTCGTATACCCGGGTGATGGTGCTGGGCTTATAGTTCTCCAGGAGGTCCACTGAAGGGAGGTTCCCCCGGGCGGCTATTACCGACCCTATTACCGTGCCGATCACGATGGGGACAATCACGTGGAACGATAAAACGACTTTTATTATCTTTCGGTAATCGATCTGCACGATTAACCCTCGAAAAAAGGTCTCCTCAAACTACCTTTAATATACCATCCCCGCCGAACGCGCTGCGGTGCTTAAGCTAATCCTCCAAACACAACTAGTATACACCCACTCGGCGCCGTTTCTACGTGAAGTAAAGCTACTTATCCTTCGCGTATTGCGACTCCAGCGCTTTCACCAGGCTGGCAGTAGTAAGGAGATAAGGGGTGGGGATGTTCTTCTGCCGGGCGTAGTCCATGATTTTAATGTTCAGATAATCTATTTCGGTTGGTTTTCTGTTCTCTATGTCCACACGCATGGAGTCTTTATGATAGCCCGCCCTGTTGAAAAAATCCATACACTGCTCGAAAAAGTCGGGAGGGAGTTCTATCCCCACGGCCAGCGCCACCTCGATTCCCTCCCGCAGCGCCCCCTCCGCCACCTGTTTGGTCATGGGGTGGTCTATGCTCCCCTTGAGCGTGGTATCCGCCAGGGCGCATATAGGGGCCAGGGTGGATTTCATGATGGACTTCTTCCAGATCAGCATGTCTATATCATCGGTGAAGACGGTCTCCAACCCCGCATCGGTAAGCATGCGGGCTATCCGCTGGCCCTCTTCGCGGTTCTCCTCGGTCAAACACCCCAACTGATGGGGGCGGTTGAAAAAGGTGGTTTCAATTACCCCCTCCTCTACTATGGAGGAACCCATGTTGAGGACCATCCTGAAAGCCGATTCCGGGCCCATCCGGTCGGCAATGACTTTCTCGGTATCCAACCCGTTCTGCGCGCTGACGTACCTGATTCCCGGCCGGTGCAGAGGCTGAAGCTCATCCATCAGGGACAACAGGTCGGGCGTCTTCACCGTCACGAAGACCAGGTCTACGTCGTGTTCTCTCAGCTCGGACACCGAATCGCATATCTTCTGAGGCCGTACACCGGCCTCAAAGACGCCCCGCAGCGTCAGCCCATGCTCCCTTACGGCCTGGAGGTGAGCGTTGGGCCTCCCCACCAGTATCACGTCTTCACCTTCTGCCAGCAGCAGCGCCGCCATCAGAGAGCCTATAGGCCCCATTCCTATGACAGCTATCCTGTTCTCACCCATTATACCGGCTCGCCTTGAAGTAACTGCGCAGGCATGCAAATACCCAAAACATATTTCAAAACCAAAAAAGACTCTGGTTATTCTTTGGCCGCCCCGGCTTTCTGTCGGATAAACTCTACTATTTTATTGGTCGGCGTTCCCGGGCCGAACAGACCCAGAATGTCCAGCTTTTGAAGCTCCGGAACCTCCCTTTTGGGGATGATGCCCCCCAGCAGGATGGGAATGTTTTCTCCCGCCATTTCCTTGAGTCGTTCCAGGAGGGGCGTCACTATCGCCAGCGGCGTGCCTGAGAGGAGGCTGAGGCCGATGAAATCCACGTCCTCCTGTATGGAGGCCTGGGCTATCTGGGCGGGGGTAAGATATTTACCCGCCATTATCACCTCCATGCCCGCTTCTCTCAAGGCCCTGCCCACAATGAAATAGCCTCTGTCGTGCTGGGCGTCCAACCCCGGTTTGGCTAAAAGCACCCTTATCCTTCTGTCAGCTATCATATCTTAAGTTATCCTTATCTCTCGGTCATATCAAAACACCCAAAGAGTCTCTACTGGCTGGCGCAGGCGTTTGAAAGATCTTCCCCTAAGGCTTCATCATATATGCCCCCGATCTCGCCGACTGAAACGTAGGCTTTAACCGCCTCGATCGTGGCGGGCATGGTGTTCTCCTTGCCGCGGCATACGTCGAGCAGATCTTTCTTGGCTTTCTCCGCCTTCGCTTCATCCCTTTCTTTGAGAACTTTTTTGAGGCGCTCAATCTGCTTCTTTTCCAGCACGGGGTCCACCTCGAAAACCTCTATGGGCATGCTCTCCTTCTCGCTCTGGAACTCGTTAACCCCCACCACTATCCTCTCATTCCTCTCCACCTGCTTCTGGTATTCCCACGCCGAATCCTGTGTCTGGCGGGCCACCCACCCCGAGGCGCAGGCTTCAACCATGCCGCCCATGCCGTCTATCTTCTCTATGAGCTGGTTGACCTCTTCTTCAATGCGGTCGGTGAGATGCTCCACGAAATAGGAGCCGCCCAGGGGGTCCACGGTGTTGGCCACGCCGGACTCATAAAGGATTATCTGCTGGGTGCGAAGGCTCAGCACGGCGGCGTCCTCGGTGGGTATGGCGAAGGCCTCGTCCACAGAGTTCACGTGCATGGACTGCGCCCCTCCCAGCACGGCGGCCAGGGCCTGGAGGCTGGTGCGCACTATATTGTTGAGGGGCTGCTGGGCAGTGAGCGAATCGCCGGAAGTCTGCACGTGGAATCGCATCATCCACGACCGGGGGTCCTTTGCCCCGAAGTGTTCCCGAAGAATTCTAGCCCACATGCGGCGCATGGCCCTGTACTTGGCTACTTCCTCAAAGAGGTCGTTATGCGCATTAAGGAAGAATGTGATGCGCGAGGCGAACTTGTCTATATCGTGGCCGCGCTTCAGCATGTGCTCGATATAGGCTATGCCCCCGGCAAGCCCGAAAGCCGCTTCCTGCACGGCGGTGCAGCCCCCGTCGCGAACGTTTCGCACGGATATGCTCAGGGGATTCCATAGTGGCTGGTGGAGGGCGGCGAAATCCAGCTGGTCCACGCTGTATCGCATGTTGTCCCGCACCTTGGGGCCGCTGGACCAGCCGGTGAGAGCGAAGTTCTGCAGTGTCCCCCGCAGGCAATCCCGGGGCACCTCCCGCTCGTCGGCCACGGCCAGGTACATGGCGTACAGGGAGGGCGAGCCCGTGATCAGGTTGGCGGATATTTCGCGCTGGTCCAACCCCTCCAGCAGCGTCTGCATGTCCCAGAGGGTGTCTATGGGGCAACCCTCGCGCCCCACGAAACCCACGGAAAGCTCATGGTCGCTATCCAGGTTGTTGTTGGTGGGATGATCGAAGACCACGCTGAAGCCGGTCTGCCCGTTTTCGAACAGGAAGCGCAATCGCTCGTTCGTCTCCACCGGCGTCCCGAACCCGCACACCTGCCGCCTGGTCCACTCCCTGCTCCTGAAACCGCCGGGGAACACCCCCCTGGTGAACGGATACTCACCGGGGAAGCCGATATCACCGAGATAATCACTGCTCTTGACGTCCTCCGGGGTATAGAGCCGCTTGATTTCTATCCCCGACAGGTTGGTGAACTTACGGTCCTTCTCCGGCACCTTGCTGAGGACTTTTTCCAGGGTGGTCTTTTCGTAGCGCTCACGCTCCTTTTTTATCTCCTCAAGCTTCTTCTTTTCATACATGTCGGATATCTCCTCGATGCCCTTCTTTCAGGAGGTGGGCGGATCGGCTTCCAGAAGCCCGTAAAGGGCGCCCATCTCCTTCGTTTCCAGGCCCCTTACGGTCTTTATAATCTCCTCCAATCGCTCACCGCTATAAACGGAAGAGCCCAGTGATCTGAATTTATCTTCTATCTGTTCCCAGGAGAGAGGGTTCTCCGGGTCCCCCTTCGGGAAATCCACTTTTACGCTGTGTTTGGCCCCCTCGACCGTTTCGACTTCGACCCTGGACGGCCAGTGGGCGGGGTATTCCTTGTCAAGATCGGGGTCTTTGAAACACTCGACTTTCCCCATCAACTCTTTTAAAACCGGGTCTGACAATAATTCCACCTGATACTCGTCTATGAATGCCCTGCGTCGTGCGACCGCCACCGCCGCCCCGTAGGGCATGCTGAACTGGGCGTCAACGGTGGAGCGGGGGTTGCGCTTCTGTTCCGGCGGGTCGACCACTATGTCCCACCCCCCGGACAGAATGCCCACCCTTATTTTCTTAATATCGGCAGGGGTGAGGTCGTTCTCTCCCACTATTTTAAGCACGCCGTCTATGCCCGCCTGTTTATAGCGGCAGCAGGCGTGCGGTTTGATGCTGGTGCGGGTGATGTGGAACACCTCTCCCAATTCCTCAAGCACCACGCCGGGATTGGAATGGTCGGAATATGAATGGAGGAAACCCGATTTGCCTTCGATGATGGTGGCGGGGCCCACGTAGCCGTTTTTTGCCAGATAGGCGGCGGTAATTCCGCTGTGGGCCGCCCAACCGGGATGCATACGCTTGGTCCAGGCGCCGTTACTCAAATACTCCATCGACCCCGCCGCCTGGCTACCCGCAACGCCCAGGGCGGAGGCCGTCTGGTCCTCATTCAGGCCCAGAAGCTTGGCCGCCGTCGCCGCTGCTCCCAGCGTACCGCAGGTGGCTGTGGGGTGGAAGCCATGAGCGTAATGCATAGCGGGATCAAGGGCCATTCCCAGCCTAACGGCAACATCGTAGCCGACAACCGCGGCGGTGATGAATTCTTCCGGCCCGCTGCCCTGCTCCTGGGCCACGGCTAACGCGGTAGGGAATATGGCCACTGCGGGGTGAAGGGATGCGCTGTTGTTCACATCGTCCAGCTCGATACTATGGCCTGAGGTGCCGTTGACCAGGGCGGCTATGTATGCCGGCAGCCGGCCCTTCCGCCCTATTATCACCGAACCGTCATCGGAGGGATGCATGGCCCGCAGTGTCCCGTACATGACCTTGCAGGACTCCTCAAGCGAGCCCCTGGCAGCTACCCCAAGGTAATCGAGCAGAAAGTATTTGGCTCTATCCGCGGCTTCCGGGGGAAGGCCCGTAAACTTTAACCCCTGGTAGAAGTTCACCAGTTCGGCGGTTATCCCCATCTCTTCCTCTATTGCGATACTTTTGGTTTAAGAAGTCATACGCCGGTCTTTTAGTCTATTATACACGAAAACGGGCACGCGAAAGGCGACAGCCCGTTTTCAATATAATAACCCTACAGAGGCTTGACAGACAACGGCGGTCAGTTATTTCCTCACCACTATGGTGCCCCGCTGTATGAGCACCAGTTCACCGGCGGGGTTCTTGCACTCCGTCTCCAGCACCACGAAATCCATGCCCCCGCTCTTCCCCGATTTCTCAAACACATTCGCCACCTTGGTCTGGCAAACCAACGTATCGCCGGGCTTAATAGGCTTTAAATATTCGTATTCTTCCTCGCCGTGGAGCACCCTGGTGAGGTCTATATCCAGGTCCGTAAAGGTCTGGAAGAAACCTTCAGCGGGGCGGAAGGTCGTTCCGAACGTGGGAGGAGCCTCCAAATCTCCTTTGCGATCACTGTACAGGGGATTCTGATCTCCCACGGCATCTGCAAATTTTATTATTGCTCCCTTCTCCACTTCTACCTCAAAGGGGTCAAAAACTTTACCGATGTGACTCTGGTCTACCATGCCCGCCTCCTCTCAGAATGAGCGAATCGCCCAGGTTAAGGCCTTTATCTCTAAGAATACTCCGTAAATACGTTTGGCAGGTGACAGCTGTCCGCTTTCGATTATAGGTGATGAAGCCCCATTGTCAACATTAAATTATTACTGGACAAATCCTGTCCTCGGCGTGCCAGAATTGGGGGAGGGGTCAGTATAGAGCTCGTCGTCGGTTCCCCGGGGATGGCCTCTTCTGAGTGAGCTCGATGTTATCCGGGGAGGCCTATGGAAAAAAGGGTTCCTAATATTCTCAACGCTCATCCCCTCAGCGAACATAGGTTTTTTCTTGAACTGGTCTTCTCAATTTGCTAATACTTACACTTAATTGCGAAAGTGAAACAGACGATGTTTAACCAAAAGAGCCTTTTTATATAAAAAAGAGGTCGAGATGGAATTACTGCAGGATATGCCAGGCTATATATGGGGCTTAATGGCGGCATTTCTGGGCCTGAGTCTATTTCTTACTATTCTGTGGATAATAGTACCCTTTTCCATATTCGGGGTCAAACCGCTGCTCAAGGAGATGCTGGATAAATTGGACCTCATGGAAAAGCACCTCCGCGAGATAGCTGCTGATAAGGACGGCGGGTCGGG
This sequence comes from Nitrospinota bacterium, assembly GCA_030620925.1. GTDB lineage: Bacteria > JAUXIQ01 > JAUXIQ01 > JAUXIQ01 > JAUXIQ01 > JAUXIQ01. The sequence continues at coordinate 2,567 of JAUXIQ010000050.1, read as the reverse complement.
AAAAAACTCCATGAAAGTTATGGACGAGGAGGAGAGGGGAGACCCGCCCAAACCCATGTGAAATTAAGACGCACGTAACAAGAGACCTGGAGGATAATCATGGCTGAAGAAAACAGCGGCATGGAAGATGCCTACTTTGAGAAACCGAAGAGGTTGGAGACATGGTCCGGACTGCCGGTCTCTGATAGATATACGCCGGAAGACGTGGAGCAAATCGATTACCAAAAGGAAATAGCCGACCCCGGACAATACCCTTACACCAGGGGGATTCATCCCGATATGTACCGGGGTAAATATTGGACCCGGCGCGAGGTCTGCGGCTACGGCACCGCCTCCGACACCAATAAGAGGCTCAAGTTTCAGATGGCGGAGGGGGTTGGAGGGCTGAACGTTATCCTGGATATACCCAGCCATATGGGGATAGACCCCGACCACCCGAGGGCTTTCGACGAAATCGGTGTCACCGGGTGCAACTTCTGTTCCTTAGAGGACATGGAAGACCTCGTGGACGGCATCGCCATAGACAAGACCAGCATGTCCCTCATTACCACCTCCTGCTCTACGCCGGTCATTCTCGCCCAGTACCTGGTGGTGGCTGAGAAAAGAGGAATCGATCCCTCCACTCTCAGGGGCACCATACAGAACGACCCCGTGCACTTCCGCTACTGCGGCTTCAGGACCGCCGTGCCCTTGAAACTGGCCCTCAAGACGGGCGTGGACAGCATAGAGTATACGGCCCGCAACATGCCCCACTGGTATAACACCACCGTAAACATGTACGATTTGAGAGAACAGGGCATCGACGCTCCCCAGGAGGTAGCCTTCGGGCTGGGCATGGCCATGTGCTACATAGACGGGGCTCTGGAGCGGGGCCTGAAAATTGACCAGTTCGCACCTCGCATGGCCTTCTACTGTTCCTCCCACGTCGATTTTTTCGAGGAGGTGGCCAAGCTCAGGGCGGCCCGTAAGCTGTGGGCCAAGATACTCAAAGAGAAGTATGGGGCACAGGACCCCCGGTCCCTCAAGTTCAGGTTCGCCGTGCACACCGCCGGCTGCTCACTGGTGCCCCAACAGCCGCTCAATAACATCATCCGTGTCGCCTACCAGGCGATGGCCGCCGTCCTGGCCGGAGTGCAGTCTCTCCACTGCTGCTCCTACGACGAGCCGATAGCCCTCCCCACCGAGGAAGCCCAGCTCCTGGCGCTGCGCACCCAGCAGATACTGGCCTATGAGACGGGCGTGGCGCGCGTGGCCGACCCTCTGGGAGGTTCCTATTACGTGGAATCACTGACCGGGGTGATCGAAAAGAAGGCGGAGGAGATATTGGCGCAAATAGAAGAGTTGGGCGGTATGTACGAAGCCATGCGCACCGAATGGATCGACAAGGAGATGGAAAAGGCCGCACTCAAACGCCAGAAAGAGCTGGAAGAATCTAAGCAGATCACCGTAGGCGTTAACGCTTTCGTCTCTGAAGCGGAAAAGGAGACCCCCGGCGGAGTGCACCGCATACCGGCGGAGACAACCGAAATACAGGTCAAACGAGTGAGGGAGCTCAAGGAGCGACGCGATAACACCAAGGTCAGAAACGCCCTTGAGGCGGTGAGCAGAAAAGCAGACCAGGGCGAAAAAGCCAACCTTATGCCGGAAATAATTGACGCCGTCAAGGCTTACGCCACCCTGGGCGAAATTGTGGGCACCATGCGCGAGGCTTACGGCTACAGCTACGATCCACTGAAAGTCATAGAAAATCCTTTCAAGTAACACCGCCTGGATGCGGGATGCCGGCGTAGGGCCCGCATTTCGCCACCGGAGGCATCATGAATAATGACAGGATAGGAGCAGCATAGATGAACGAAGATAAAAAGATAAAAGTGCTGATTTCCAAGCTGGGACTGGACGGACACGACAGGGGGGCGAAAGTTGTCGCCTCACTCTTTCGGGAGGCGGGAATGGAAGTAATCTACCTGGGACTCTACCAGACACCGGAAAACGTTGTCCAGGCGGCCCTCGAGGAGGACGTAGACGTCATCGGCCTGAGTTGCCTCTCCGGTGAACACCTCACCTTCGCACCCGAAGTCACCAAAATCCTCCAGGGTAAGGAGATAAAAGACGTCCTGGTGGTGGTGGGCGGGGTCATTCCCAGGGAGGACATCCCGGAGATGAAAGACCTGGGTATTGACGAAGTGTTTACAGCGGGTTCCCTCACCAAAGACATGGTTGGCTATATTCGCGACAACGTCCGCAAACAACATTAGCCGGTGAATTCGATCCTTTCCCACGGTTGACCGGGATGGGTTAAACTTTTCCGCCCGGGGTCCGGATTTAATGAATCCAATCACGATTCCCCCGCGTTCTTACCCGGCCCGAAACGTGGGGGTTAGTCCATACATAATAGAAGATTTTTCCAGAGGGATACCGGATGGGGCCCGCTTTTGATCCGGAGAGTAAGATGGGCATGCTGTTTTCAGAGTTCAAAATCGGCTCCCTGAAGCTTAAAAACAGGATCGTTTTCGCTCCCATGGGCACCTGCCTGCCCGATGAACAGGGCCGGGTCAACGACCGCACCG
>JAUXIQ010000249.1 GCA_030620925.1 Nitrospinota bacterium | reverse complement strand
GAATCCCTGTCCCTGCGGTTACAGCACCGATCCCACCAGGGAATGCAAATGCACGCCAAACCAGATAAGGAAATATCTCTCCCGCATCTCGGGGCCGCTAATGGACCGCATCGACATTCACGTGGACGTTCCCCCGCTGAAATATGCGGAGCTGGCGAGCGAGAGCAGCAGCGAAAATTCCGCCGCCATAAGGAAACGGGTGAATGAAGCCAGGGTGTTGCAGAGGAAGCGCCTGGCTAGCGAGAAAGTGCACAACAACGCCCGGATGTCCACCCGGCTGGTGAAGAAATACTGCAAGAGAGAAGATGCTGCCGAGAAGCTTCTGGAGACGGCCATCACCCGTATGCAGCTCAGTGCCCGCGCCTACCACCGCATACTCAAAGTCGCCCGCACCATCGCCGACCTGGAGCGGGAAGAGGAGATTAAGGCGGAGCACATCGCAGAAGCCATCCAGTACCGCACGCTGGACCGCCAGTTATGAATGACAAGAGGCAGGATTCATGTTAAAAGTAATCAGGTCATCTGAATATTTAGTTTCAACAGTATTTTAGAAGGGGAAAATGAAATGGTCGATTACAGCAAGTATCAGGCAATCCTTACCGAGCGGGAAGACAAGGTTCTCACGCTCACCCTCAACCGGCCCGAATCACTGAACGCGGTGAGCCCTGAAATGCACACCGAGCTGTCGCGGATTTTCGCCGATATCCAGCTTGATGAGGAGACCAACGCGGTGGTCATCACCGGGGCGGGCAAAGCTTTTTCGGCCGGCGGCGACGTCAAGGGCATGCTCGACCGCGCCGAGGGAAAAATCAAGGAAGCCCCGGCCATCACCCGCACATTTGAAGCCAGGAAGATCATCGACGACATGCTGGACTGCGAAAAACCGATCATAGCCGCGGTGAACGGGCCGGCCATAGGCCTGGGGGCCACCATTGCCCTTTTCTGCGACGTCATCTACGCTTCGGATAAGGCCCGCTTCGGGGACCCTCACGTAAAGGTGGGCATCACCGCCGGTGACGGTGGAGCGGTTATCTGGCCGCTCTTGATCGGCGCCGCCAGGGCCAAAGAGTTCCTCATGACCGGGGATATCATGGACGCCAAGCGTGCCGAGCAGATAGGCCTGGTCAACTACGTGGTGCCCCATGACAAGCTGCGAGAAGAGGCATGGGGTTTCGCCAGACGGTTGGCCAACGGCCCCTCGGTGGCCATCAACACCACCAAGATGTCGGTTAATAAGATGATCAAACATGTATCCAACCTCGTGCTGGACTACTCCCTCTCCGTTGAGATGCACTGTTTCAACACCGAGGACCACGTGGAGGCCGTCAGGGCCTTCGTTGAGAAGCGCGAGCCGAAATTCAAAGGTTGCTAACCACCACCTGAGGAGCTTAGTTATGGGGAAAATTTTAGAGGGAATCAGGGTTCTTGATGTATGCCGCTTCATCGCCGGCCCATACTGCAGCACGCTGCTGGGGGAGATGGGGGCCGAGATTATACGGGTGGAAGAGCCCGGCGGCGCCGCCGACCGCTTCATCGGCGTGCTCCTGGAAAACGGCCAGAGCGTCGGCTTCTACAATAACGCCCGATGCAAGAAGGGCATAACGCTGAACCTGAAAAGCGATAAAGGCAAAGAGCTTTTCAAGGAGCTGGCCTCCAACGTTGATATACTGGTTGAGAACTTCGGCGGCGGGGTGATGGAAAGGCTGGGGCTCGATTACGAGACCATAAAAGCCATCAACCCGGGAATAATCTACACATCCGTATCCGGGTTCGGGCAGACAGGGCCCTACAAGGAAAAGACCAGCTTCGATCCGGTGGGGCAGGCCATGTCCGGCCACATGAGCGTTACCGGCTTCCCCGACAATCCGCCCACTCGCTCCGCCATCGCCTGGGTCGATTTCAGCACCGCCATGCACGCCTGCGTGGGCACGCTGCTGGCCCTTTATCATAAGAAAAACACCGGCGTGGGCCAATTTCTGGATATAGCCATGCTGGATACCGCCTGCTCCTTCATGAGCGGTATGTACGGCGAGCATCTCGCCGCCGGCCAGACGCGGCCTCAACTGGGGAACCATTTCTTCCATCAGCCGGGAGACCTTTTTAAGGCTAAAGACGGATGGGTGTTCATCAGCCCCCTGAGCGAGAGGATATGGGTGCGCATGGCGGAGAGCATGGAAGCCGAATATATCCTGGAGGACCCCCGCTTCGCCACAAACCTCCTGCGCTACGAGAACCGCGATGCGCTGAACGAGGTCATAGGAGGGTGGGCTTCCAGCAGGAGCTGCGCCGAAATTCTGGAGGTGCTGGAGAAGGCCCGTGTTCCCTGCGGCAAAGTATATTCCATCCCGGAGATAGTCGAAGACCCCCACGTGTCGGCCCGTAATATGCTCGTGGACATAGACTACCCGGATATAGGCAGTTTCCCCACTGCGGGGGTGGTGATAAAGATGTCCGAGACGCCGGGGAGCACGTTCAAGGCTCCCGCAATCGGCGAACATAACGAAGAGATATACTGCGACCTTCTCGGCAAGAGCAAGGACGAGTACGAGGCTTTCCAGCATGACGGCGTGATATGAGCTCATTGGTTCATTAGGGGAGCCGTTTGACTGAAAAGGTTCCCCCGTGAGCTAAGGAGGGAACGATGAACCGAAGCGACGCTTATGATCTTCTGACCGAGTATACCGAGAGCGAGAGCCTCATAAAACACGCCCTGGCTGTGGAAGCGGGCATGCGCGCTTACGCCCGCAAATTGGGTGAAGATGAAGAGCTGTGGGGCATAACCGGGCTGCTGCACGACTTCGATTACGAGAAGTATCCCTCCCTGGACGACCATCCGGCCAAGGGGGCGGCCATCCTCGAAGAGCTGGGCTACCCGGAGGAGGTGGTCTATGCCATGCGGTCGCACAGCGACAGGATGGGTGTTGAGCGGGTAAATCTTATGGACAAGGCGCTGTTCGCGGTGGATGAGCTCACCGGGCTGATAACCGCCGCTTCCCTGGTGCGTCCCTCGGGGATAACAGACCTGGCCGCCAAATCGGTGCGCAAGAGGATGAAAGACAAGGCATTCGCCAGGGCGGTGAGCAGGGAAGATATTACTAAAGGTGCCGAAGAGCTGGGAGTGGAGCTCAGCGAGCACATCAATTTCGTCGTCGAGGCCATGCGGGGCATCGCAGAAGAATTGGGCCTCGAAGGCGATTCAACATGAGGAAACCATCAGTAAAATGATCTGAATTAAACGGATCCTTTCCTTTTCATTTTCACCTTTAGCGCCTCTCCCGGAATCCGCTGTCTCAACTGCCGTAACTTTATGCTGAGTGAGTCTTTTCTTTACATATTTTGTCGGATAGGTGTAGAATATCGTCAAAATGTAAACAAATTGAAGTTTTGCTTATAGACAAGGGGGTAGGCCGTGAAGAGATGGATTATGGTTCTTTCCATCGTTCCGTTGCTTTTCTTGTTTGCGATCGCTTCTCCGGTGCAAGCGGGTATAGATTTAAGCCAATGGACGGGAAACGCCAAAATTTTTATCGGAGGGAAGTTCCTCAACGAAAGCGACTGGTTCCCTGCAGATGACCAGTTTGAGATCGGATTGGAAATTGACTTTAAAATGAAGACCTGGCCGATCAGCATCGCCGTAGATTATATGCACGCCTCTGGGAACGCGGCTCTTTTAAAAAGCGAGACCTCGGAATTTAACCTGGGGGTTCGAAAGATTTTTGATCAGTATGGTAATATGCATCCTTTCGTGGGTGGAGGAATAGCCATCATAGGTGCCGAGCGTGGAGGACTTGGTGTTTCTGATGATGATTTGGGCTTAGGTATCTGGCTCCAGGGAGGCGTATACTGGACCCTGTATGAGCACCTGAATGTCGGAGTTGAGCTGAAATACTCGTATGCCGGGGTAGACCTGTTTGGCATTGATCGCAATGGAGGGGGATACCATTTCGGGGGGCTGATCGGATACCATTATTAAAAAAAGACAACATACTTTATCAGGCTGTATGAGGGGGCGGGGATGAAATTTCCCGCCCCTTCTTCGCGTTACTAGTAATTCCCCCACCTTATCCTGATATTGTATCTCTCAAAAGCAGTAGATTTCGGGGGGAATGCTTGCAATGTCTGGAAGAGATACCTGTTAAAACCGAATCTTGCCCTGAGTGCGGGG
>JAUXIQ010000086.1 GCA_030620925.1 Nitrospinota bacterium | reverse complement strand
TCGTACGTTGAGTTCGGAGATATTCCGTGAGCTCAGCGAGGAGTGGGACGACTTGCAGGAGCTGGGTCAGCTCCTGGAGCGGGCCGTTGCCAGGGACGCTCCTTTCAGCGTAAGAGAAGGGGGTGTGATAAGAGAGGGATATTCCGGGAAACTGGATTCCTGCCGGGAGCTTTCCTCTCAGGGCAAGGAGTGGATCGCCCGGTTGGAGGCCCGGGAGCGCGACCGCACCGGAATCAACAGCCTCAGGGTGGGATACAACAAGGTCTTCGGATATTACATAGAGGTGACCAGGAAGAACCTGGACGACGTACCGGACGACTACATTCGCAAACAGACCCTCACCGGAGCCGAACGGTTCATCACGCCGGAGCTCAAGGAGTACGAAGAGAAAGTCCTGAAAGCCGAAGAGGAATCCAGCAGACTGGAGGAGGAGCTGTTCAGGGAACTGCTCCAGGAGGTCGCCGGTTTCACCACCCGGGTACAGGAGGCCTCGCACAGGGTCGCCCTGAAGGACGTCCTCTGCTCGCTGGCCGAAACGGCCGCCAACTACGACTACCGGTGCCCGACCGTAAAGGATGACGGAGAGATAAAGATCATCGGTGGGCGGCATCCGGTCCTGGAGAGACTTGAGCTGGAGGAGAGTTTCGTTCCCAACGACGTGCATCTGGATAACGACAGTAACAGGCTGCTCATCGTCACCGGCCCCAACATGGCCGGTAAGTCGACCTTTATCAGACAGACGGCCCTCATCGTTCTCATGGCCCAGATGGGCGGCTTCGTGCCCGCGGAAAGTGCGGAAATCGGCCTGGTGGACAGGATATTCACTCGAGTAGGCGCCCACGACCAGCTCACACGGGGCTTGAGCACCTTCATGGTGGAGATGAACGAGACCGCCAATATATTGAACAACGCCACCGGCAAGAGCCTCATCATCCTGGACGAAATTGGCCGCGGAACCAGCACCTACGACGGTGTGAGCATAGCGTGGGCGGTGGCCGAATACATAGCGGACGAATCGCGCATCGGGGCCAAGACGCTGTTCGCCACCCATTACAATGAGCTCACCGAGCTGGCGGGAACGGCAGCGGGGGTGAAGAATTATCAGGTGCTGGTGAGGGAGAGCGGTGAGGAAGTAAAGTTTCTCCGAAAGGTGGTTGAAGGCAGCGCGGACAAGAGCTACGGCATACAAGTCGCGCGGTTGGCCGGTCTCCCCGCCGAAGTACTTAAGAGGGCGAGTGAGCTGCTCATCGGCTTCGAATACGGCGAGCTTAAGAGGAGCAAAGAGCAGCCGGAAGAAGGATCGAAGGGCGACAGCGCTGAAGAATCTCAATTATCCTTGTTCGCGGGGACGGGGCTCAAGGTGGTGGAAGAGCTGAGGGGGATCGATCCGGACGATATTACCCCCAGGGACGCCCTCGATAAGTTGTACAGACTCAAAGAGCTGATGAAAGGCCGCTGATTTTTCAGGGCCGGTTGTTATGGAGTTTGGGTGGATATATATTCACCGTTGAACGGGCCGCTGCTGCAAGGAAAAGGGAAGGAAATGGCTTTCAGAAAAGGCGGTGAGCTGGAAGAGCTGCTGAAAATATCGGTGGGTTTCAGGCAGGCCAAGATAATACTGGTGGCCGTGCATCTGGGAGTATTCGACTTACTCCATGCCGGCGGCCGGACGGCGGCTGAAATCGCTCAATCATTCGAACTTGACCCCCGGGCCGCGGAGATATTTCTCGATTCACTGGCGGGCTTAAAGACCCTCCGTAAAGAGAAATCCCGCTATTTTAACAGCCCCATGGCGGGGCGGTTCCTTGTTTCCTCCGAACCGGAATACAAGGGGGATATGTTCAAGCATACTCTCCACACCTGGGAAGCCTGGTCCAATCTGGAACAGGTACTGAAAAGCGGAGTTCCCGAAGATGTGTCTGAGAAGAAGTTCCTGGATGGAGATGAAGAGCTGAACCGTTCTTTCATCCTGTGCATGTATCAGAGGGGTTGGGAGAGGGCGGAGGCGGTATGGAAATCGGTATCGCTGAAAGGTGTGAAAAAGATGCTGGACCTGGGAGGGGGGCCGGGGACCTACAGCCTGGTGGCCGCCTCGCAGGAGACCTCGCTGCACTGCGTCGTCTTCGACCTACCCCCGGCCGTTAACATAGCCAGGGGGAAGATCGAAGAGCATGGGCTTCAAGAAAGGATATCCACCATTCCGGGGAATTTTCACGTGGACGACATAGGCTCCGATTACGACCTCATCCTGGTCTCCAACATACTTCACAGCCAGTCCGAGGAACAGATTGCCGGACTGCTCCTTAAATGTTACGAGGCCACTGCGCCTGGAGGGAGAATAGTTATACACGATTTCGATATCAGTGAGGAAAGGACCGAGCCTCTGGAGTCAGCGATATTTGCCGTTCATATGCTCGTGGCTACAGGAGGAGGCAGGGTATACGCCCCACAGGAGCTTTGCAATCAGGTTGTCAAGGCGGGCTATTCCCGTGTGGGAAAAATCTTAACCAGAGATAAGACGCGGGTGATCGAGGGTTGGCGCGGATAGGAAAACCACCCGAGTCCGGATGATACCATGAGGTGAAAAACCATGAAAAAATTATTGATAGCCGCCATCATAGTCTGTTCGATGGCATTATCTCCTTTAATCCTATCGGTGGACGCAGAGACTAAAGATGGAGAAGCGTTAGAGATGAGGATAAAAGGGGTATCTGTCCACCCTGAGACAAATGCCCCGGTGGTCATTCTGGAGTCGGTGGATGACGAGCGTGAGTTGCTCATATGGATAGGGTTCCCGGAGGCTCAGGCCATAGCTCTTCGACTGGAAAACATTAACACTCCTCGCCCCATGACCCACGATCTGCTGAAGAACATCCTGGAAAAGTCGGGCATTAAGGTGGTAAAGGTGGTCATCAGCGACCTCAAGGAGGACATCTTCCTGGCCACCATAACGCTGGAGAAAGACCGAAAAACCATGGAAATCGATTCCAGGCCCAGCGATGCCATTGCGTTGGCGGTCAGGGTTGAGGCTCCCATATATGCCGCCAGTTTCGTGCTGGAGCAGGCCCGGGGAATCGGAGGGGCATTTCAAGAGGCAGGGGAAAAGGTTCGCCGGCGATACGGCTTCGGCGCACAGGCACTAAACCAGGAGCTGGCGGAATATTTTGGTCTGCCCAGTGCGGAGGGGGTCCTGGTGTCGGATATCGAGGAAAAGGGGATGGCGGATTTAGCCGGCTTAAACAGGGGGGACGTAATAATAGAGGTGGACGGCGTTAAGACGGCCAACCTGAAGGATTTTTACGATACACTCGTCCGTTTGGAAGATAAAAAGGAATTCTCCTTGAACGTGCTGCGGGATAAGGATAAACTCTCCCTTACCTTTCGAGTCCCTTAACAATTGAGTTCGTCGGTCCGCAGGACATTGGTTTCAATCGCTTCCGCCATGCACCGGGATGGGATTTAAGTATACTGCCGTGGTAGATGGTCCTGGTGAGAAGGGTGGGATATAGTTATCCTCGGATGGACCGAACGAGATTTTTTCTTTTGATTTCAAAACAATCCTTCGATATAATTCTCCCTGCCCCGGTCGTCTGAAATACCGAATGACGGCGTTTACGCTTGCTTTGCGGGTGAAAAGTGAATGAGCTGAAGGTAGATGTGGAGTGGAACGATGACGATGTCGTCCGATCCCCCGTCAGAGAGGACACGACATTCGTCTTCCATAGGATGACAGAGGCGACTCTATCGGAAGTTGAGCGGGGAAACCCGAAAGCCATACTCGACGTTGCCTGCGGCAGAGGGATAGACGCCCTGCGGCTCTACCGCCCCGGGAGGCTGGTAGTGGGCCTTGAGCCTTCCCGTGTTATGTTGGATTATGCCAGGAAAAACGGCGGGGGGTGCAAATTACATCTGGTGCAGGGAATTGCCGAGCAGCCACCTTTTAAAGCCGGTGTGTTCGACAGCATAATGTGCAAGGGGGCCCTGGATCATTTTTCCGATCCCCTCCTGAGCGTCCGTAGTCTCTATCACAATCTGAAGCCGGGGGGGAAGCTGGTGATTGCAGTGGCCAATTTCGAGAGTCTCAGCTGCTGGCTTTCCAGGAGGCTTTCTCCCTTCTTATCAGTGTTTAGGGGGAGTGAAAGCCGCCGGAGAAGGTTCTGGGAGCCTCCTGAAGACCATCTCCATTTAATTCATTATGCCAATTTAAAGGAGCTTCTGGGTAGCCCTTTCAGGCTGGAGAAGATGGAGGGGGTTTCGTTAATGTGGGGGTTTCCCTACTGGGGAAGCCTTCTGGAGAGGTTGCCCCGTGAGGTTACCCAGGGGGTTTTGAAAGTCACGGGTAGAGTCGCTTCAAGAATGCCTTTTTTCGGGGATGTGATAATAGCTGTCAGCAGGCGTTGACCGAGATGAGCGCCTCTTTTAACTTTTACGGCCTCCATCCGATCGGCGACGAGCGGTGAAGGTGAATGATTGTTTGAAACCTCTGGGGAGGAGCTAATGCAGGATAAGTCGAGAGCGTACGGCCTTCTGATATGCATCGGCACGGTGATTGCCGCAGTATTTTTCATTTGGGGAATAAAAAACCAGAACTACTGGGCGGTGGCCATACCGGTCATCATAGGTTTCCTGACCCTGCTGGGCCTGGCCTTCTGGATAGGCTGGACCATCGTTACCATAAAATCGGATGTTTCCTCTATGGAAACTTTGGAGTCGACACCCGCCGGGCAATCCGAAGAAGCAGCCGACGACGTTACGGAAGAAGAATCCTCCGAGTCTTAGGGGGTTTCTACTCCCCCCCTTATCTATGTTGTGGAAGGTTTCCTGCCCATCTGCTTCAATCCTTTCAGGGAGTCGGCGTGTGAGAATCTGTCTGCTCAGCTACAGGGGCAATATGTATTGCGGGGGTCAGGGGATATACATATATAACCTGAGCAAGGCCCTGGTGGAACTGGGACATGAGGTCCACATTTTGGCCGGCCCGCCTCTGCCCGGCAAACCCGACGGGGTACACTTGCACGTGGTGGATAACCTCAATATGTATGGTGTGCCGACGGCGGAACTGGCTGAATACCCCGCATCGACCCTGCTATCGCCACTGAACTTCCTGGAATTCGCCGCCACCAGGGTGGGCGTACTCCCCGAAATGTTTACCTTCAGCATCAGGGCGTACCTGCTCTTGAAGACTCTCCTCAAGCGATACCGCTTCGACGTGGTGCACGATAACCAGTCACTGGGCTATGGTCTTCTTCTGATGAGAGGGCTGGGCATCCCGCTGGTAGCCACCATCCATCATCCACTGTCCATAGACAGGGAGGAACACCTGTGCCAGGCCGGACGGTTCAGGGAAAAGTTCAAGAGGATAATCTACTACCCTGTGATCATGCAGCACGTGGTGGCGGGTTACGTGGATAGGGTGATCGCCGTATCCCACAGTTCGGCGGAAAAGATCGCCGAAGTGTTCAGGGTTGATAGCGGCGCAATCAGGGTGGTCTACAACGGGGTGGACACCGTAAAGTTTTCCCCCGCGCGGGGCGATGGGCCCCACTCGAATAAAAGGCTTATCTTCGTGGGCAACACTGACGACCGCAAAAAAGGTTTTCTCTACCTGGCCGAGGCCCTGCGCATGCTGGGGGATAACGTGGGGCTGACGGTGGTCAACGGAGCTGACAGGAAGCCCCGTAGAAGCTGGAGATTAGTGGAGAGCCTGGGCATCAGCCATCAGGTGGAATTCCTGAGCGGCATCGATGACCAGAAGCTGGTTGAAGAATATCGCAGAGCTTCAGTGGCCGTCGTGCCCTCGACGTATGAGGGTTTCGGCTTTCCGGCGGCGGAGGCAATGTCCTGCGGGGTGCCGGTGGTGGCCGCCGATGCCGGTGCGCTGCCCGAGGTGGTGGGAAACGACGGGGCGGCCATACTCGTTCCCCCCAAAAAACCGGTTGCCATAGCCGAGGCGGTGCAATCCATCTTCGACGACGAGACCCTCAGATGCAGGCTCAGCGAAAGGGGGCGACGCAGAATAGAGGAGGAGTTCTCCTGGTCGCGGGCGGCTGAAGAGACGGTGAAAGTATACGGGGAAGCCATCAATGCTTACCATAAACTTTAATCTGCTGAAGGTGAATGATGGGGAGAGGGTCCTGGATGCGGGGTGCGGAACAGGCCGGCACACCTTTCACCTCTGCAAGGAGCCCTGCTTCGTCATCGCCATGGACCTCCTCGAGGAAGACGTGCTACGTGTGAAATATTTCATTTCACTTATGGACGGCAAAAAAGAAAAATCAGCTCAATCCGCCGCGCTGATCGCAGACGTTCATCATTTGCCTTTCAAGGATGGCTCGTTCCACAAGATAGTCTGCTCTGAGGTCCTGGAACACCTCCCCGACGACCAGCGGGGATTGAGCGAACTGGTGCGTGCTTTGAAGAAAGGCGGCGAGATGGCCATAAGCGTCCCTACGTTTTTCTCTGAAGCCCTTTTCGGCACTCTTTCCGCGGAATATTTCAATACTCCCGGGGGACACATCAGAAAATATAAAGCAAAAGAACTGGCCGGAATGTTAAAGGCTCAGCCCCTGGCTATTTTAACCTTGAGGCACGAACACTCATTTCATACGGCTTACTGGATGCTCAGGTGCATCTTCGGATTGCGCCGGGAATCGGCCCTTATCCCCCGATTGTATAAGATGTTCCTTGATTGGACTATAGCCTCGCACTCTTTTAAATCCTTCGATCGCTTGTTCAACCGTATGTTTCCCAAGAGTATCGTTTTCTATGCGCGAAAAACCCGCTGATGCCAGAGGGGCCTTATCGAATACTTCGGCCATGGATTCAGGGCTTTACCAACTGGCGATTTCCCTTCCCGGGCGCACCCTGCTTACCCCCGGCAAGCTGGGAACTTTTGGACTGGCCGGAGGGTTATACGTTTACACGGGAATCGCGCGCAGGAACCTCCGTGCAAGGCTGGCCAGACACGCCCGAAAAGATAAGAGATTGAGATGGCACGTTGACTATCTCCTCCAATATGGCATAATTAAAAGAGTATTTATATATTCTGTTGAAACCTTCACCGAGTGCGAGTTGAGCCTGCTGATCCTGGAGACCCTGGAAGGGGAAACGCCCATTCCCCGCTTCGGCGCATCAGATTGCAGATGCAGGGGGCACCTCGTCAAGTGCCCGGTGGGAAAGGGCGTGCGGGAGATAGAAAAGGCTGTCTCCACGATAGAAGGGTCTTACAGTGTAGGGCCGGAAGATTTCAAATAGTCTGAATGGATTAATATTCAGGAAAGATAAACTGTCGGAGGGGTATTGTGAAAATTACTGCGTTGAGCCTGATGGCGGTGATTGCGCTCTTTTTGGCTCAGACTACCGCCATGGCCGCGGACGTCTATGTAGCAGTCGACGCGGCTAATGTGCGCGAGGGAAGCGGCCTGGAGTATCCGCTGGTCGGATCGGCCTCCAGGGGCCAGCGGCTGGAGCTTCTGAGGGAGGAGTGGGGTTGGTC
>JAUXIQ010000128.1 GCA_030620925.1 Nitrospinota bacterium | reverse complement strand
CCGCGGACGTCTATGTAGCAGTCGACGCGGCTAATGTGCGCGAGGGAAGCGGCCTGGAGTATCCGCTGGTCGGATCGGCCTCCAGGGGCCAGCGGCTGGAGCTTCTGAGGGAGGAGTGGGGTTGGTCAAACGTACGCCTTCCCGGAGGTGTCAAAGGCTGGATTTACAGCCCCTTGCTATCTGCGACTCCGCCCCCGGAACCCGTCAAAGATGTGGATGAGCGGGCCAGGCGCTATATGGAAGCGGGCAATGAGTATTTCAGCAAGGGATTGTATGAGGAGGGTATAAGCCAGTATCGGAAGGCCCTGCCGCTGGCCAAGGATAAAGCCGACATCCATTACAATATAGCCAACAGTTATTACCAGGAAGGGCTCTCGGTAAAGGCTGAAAAAGAGTATCTTAAAGCGCTGGATATTAAACCCTACCATCTGCAGGCGAGGAATAACATGGCCCTGACATACTTCGAGCAGGGCAAGTATAAGAGGGCTGTAGAGGAGTGGGAGAAGGCGCTGGAGTCTGATCCCGAGCACCTGAAGGTTAACTACAACCTCGCCCAGGGGTTTGAGAAGGTGGATATGGACGGCGCGGTGAGTCAGTGGCAGAGATATTTGGAGCTGGCCAGAGGCATAGAGGAAGAAGCCAGGTTCGTCTCAAAGGTGAAGGAGCATCTGGAGAGGTTGCAGGAGGATTAGATGGGGCCCGTTTACACCATCGGGGTGGCAGGAAGGTCCTGTTGCGGTAAGACGCTCTTCGCCAAAAAACTCTGCAGCGGTTTCTCTCCGGCTGATGTGACTCTCCTGCAGCAGGATGACTACTATCGCGATCTGGGAGATATACCTCTGGAGGATAGGGAGGTAAGGAATTTCGACCAGCCGCAGGCGTTCGATCTGCCTCTCCTTATGGAGCACCTGGAGGAACTGAGGGCCGGCCGCGCCGTCAGGCAGCCCGTTTACGATTTCCACAATCACCAGCGCACCGACCAGCGGAAGGAGATAATTCCGGGGAAAGTGGTGCTGCTGGAGGGGCTGCTCATCTTCCACCCCCCTCAACTGCGCGACCTCCTGGATTTAAGAATATATATTGAAGGGGACGACACGGAGTGCCTCATAAGGCGGCTCAGGCGGGATGTGGAAGAGCGGGGGAGGAGCTACGAGTCGGTGTTGGGGCAGTATCAGAAGACCGTGCATCCCATGTATCTCAAATACGTTCTGCCTGGCAGGTCATACGCGCATCTCATAGTGCCGGGAAATAGTCTGGATGGACCCGTGGTGGAGGTAGTCCGGGGCACGATCATGAATATAGTCCGGGGATATAAAGACAGCCTGATGGAGACGGGGTGAAGCATGGTGCAGGAGAAGGAAGGCGTGTCTTACTGCTCCCTTTGCGCCTGGCGCGGGGACTGCAAGCTGAAATATCGATTCCAGGATTCCCCGTCACTCTACTGCAAGGAGTATACGAGAGACTTGAGCATTAAGATCGACGAGCAACGGGAAGGGGCCAAGGAAGATAGCGGCGGGGAGCGTTGAGCGTGGGTATGTTTGTAGGGGATGGTCTTTCTCCGGCCGGGTTCCCCCGTCCATGCCTTTTCACCTGCGATAAAAAGTGCTTCCCTCCCGGATCGGAGATTATCGGAGATTATAAGGTTGACAATATACCCCGCCTGGCTTTATCTATAGAGGCGTGGCGGTGTAGCTCAGGTGGTTAGAGCATGCGGCTCATATCCGCAGAGTCGGGGGTTCGAAGCCCTCCACCGCCACCATCAACTTACATTACAAGTTACATTACAAGGAACAGACCCTGCGTTTCATGTACAGTGCTGACGTATTATCGGTTTATCCCTCCCCGTCTTATGTATCCTCTTTTCCCGTCTGTTTCGGGTGGAAAGCATGAGTTTTCCATCGCGGCCCGCAGGGATTTGCATGTCGGTGATAAGAAAAGTCAGGGAAACGATTAAGAGACATCGAATGTTCGCCACCGGGGAGAAGGCCATGGTGGCCCTTTCCGGAGGGGCCGATTCGGTTTGTCTCCTCCATTTACTGCTGGAGCTTAGAGATGAGCTGGGCATCAGCCTGTGCGCCGCCCATTTGAATCACATGCTCCGGGGAGCGGAGGCTGAGAGGGAGGCGGAGTTCGCCGTATCACTGGCTGAGAGACTGGGCGTTCCATGCGTTACGGGCAGCGCCGACGTGAGTGAATATGCGCGTGAAAACAAAAAATTGTCCGTTCAGCAAGCCGCCAGGGAGGTGAGGTATTCCTTCCTGAAGGAAAAGGCGGCGGAGCAGGGGGCCGACAAAATAGCCCTGGGGCACAACGCCAACGACCAGGCGGAGACCATTTTGATGAACATGCTGCGGGGTTCGGGGGCGGCGGGGCTTTCCGGCATACCGCCTGTGCGAGAAGGCGTATACGTGCGCCCCATTATAGAGATACAGCGGGGAGAGGTGGAAAAGTATCTGAGTGAGAGGGGGGTCCAATACGTAAACGACCCATCCAACTTGAAGACAAACTACCTGAGAAACAAGATACGCCTCGAGCTCATTCCCCTCCTGGAGAGAGATTATAACCCCAGGCTGGTGCAGGGGCTTGCTACGATGGGGGATATCATAAGGGAGGAGAACCGGGCGGTCGAGCGGTGGGTGGAGGAATTAATGCCTCAGCTCTCACTGGAATGCTCTACTGATCGTCTGGAGGTGGATATCGGGGCCCTCATGGGGCTTCCATCGGGGTACCGAAGGCGCGCCCTGAGACATATATTGATGCGCATGGACGCCGAGCCGACCAGCATGGACAGCGTCAAGATATACGCAATCGAATCACTGCTCGAATCGCGCAGGTCGGGCAAATCCCTCCGCCTGGCGGGAGACCTTGAAGCACTGGTGGAGTTCGACCGGCTGATCCTGTGGAGGGGGGCTGAGAAGGAAAAGGGGGAACAGTATGTAAGGCTCAACGTCCCGGGAGTTACCGCGGTGCCCGCCTGGGGGATCAGATTTATTGCTAAAATAATGAGCAGTCCCCCTTTCGATCTGTCATCAGGCCGGGGCGATGCCGCCTCTATGGATTACGGAAAGCTTTGCGGTGCCCCGGTTATAAGGAACAGGCGCGCTGGAGACAGGTTCTCGCCGCTGGGACTTTCGGGGAGCAAAAAACTTAAGGATTACCTCATCGAACTGCGCGTTCCCGCTTCAAAAAGGGACGACCTGCCCCTTGTGGCGGATAAAGACGGAATATTGTGGGTGGTGGGTGGCAGGGTGTCCGAAAGGGTGAAAGTCGACCCTGAAACCGGACAGGTTCTCCAGTTGAGGGTGGAAAAAAACGACTGAATCGAATATAATGAATCGTATTGTAAACGGGAAAATATATTTAAAATAAATGTTTTCGCAGTGTTATTATTAAATTTAGTGGATAGGGTGGAGGCGCGGAACCCGAACAAAACAGGATAATATGTTTAAGAAACGAGATAAACAAGGGGATAGAGAAGTGAATCCCATTTACAAGAATCTGGCTCTATGGTTGGTGGTGGGGCTCATAATGGTGGCCCTGTTCCAGATATTCAATCGGCCGGGGGTCAAGGAAAAAGAGGTTGACTATACAGAGTTCATAGCAGATGTCGAGGCCAGGAGAATAGCTGAGGTAAATATAAGAGGAGAGAGAATCTCCGGTAAGTATCATGATAACTTCGGAAGACTGGCGTTCAAAACGTATGCCCCCGAAGACCCTGACCTCATAAAGATGCTCCGCCAGTATGACGTGCGCATAAAGGTCGAGCCGATGGAGAAGCCCAGCTGGTACATGAGTACGTTCATCACCTGGCTGCCCTTGCTCTTCTTCCTGGGCATCTGGATATTCTTTATGCGTCAGATGCAAAGTGGAGGCAGCAAAGCGCTCTCTTTCGGCAAGAGCAAAGCCAGGATGCTCTCAGACGTCAAGAAAAAGGTTACCTTCAAGGATGTGGCGGGCATCGAAGAGGCCAAAGAAGAACTCAGCGAGATAATAGATTTCCTGACGGAGCCTCAAAAGTTCCAGAAGCTTGGCGGTAAAATACCCAAGGGTGTGCTCCTCATGGGGCCTCCCGGCACCGGCAAGACACTGTTGGCCAGGGCTATCGCCGGGGAGGCGGACGTGCCTTTCTTCAACATAAGCGGCTCCGATTTTGTTGAGATGTTCGTGGGAGTGGGTGCCTCCAGGGTCAGAGACCTTTTCGACCAGGGCAAGAAACACGCCCCCTGTATAATATTCATAGATGAGATAGATGCAGTGGGGCGTCTGCGCGGAGCCGGTCTGGGAGGGGGACACGATGAGCGGGAACAAACGCTCAATCAATTGCTGGTGGAAATGGACGGCTTCGAGGCCAACGAGGGGGTTATCCTGGTAGCGGCCACCAACAGGCCCGACGTCCTGGACCCCGCCCTGCTCAGGCCGGGCAGGTTCGACCGCCAGGTGGTGGTGCCCTCGCCCGACGTAAAGGGCCGCGAGGGGATTCTCAAGGTGCACGCCAGAGGTATTCCGCTGGCCCCCAACGTAGACCTTTCCATACTGGCCAGGGGCACCCCCGGCTTTTCCGGCGCCGATCTGGCCAATCTGGTCAACGAGGCGGTTCTCCTTGCAGCCAGGAGAGACAAAAAAACAGTGGAAATGAGCGAATTCGAGTATGCCAAGGATAAGGTGCTCATGGGCGCTGAACGGCGCAGCCTGGTTATCAGCGATGAGGAGAAGAGAAATATAGCTTTCCATGAAGCGGGCCACACCCTGGTGGCCAAACTGCTGCCGGAGACCGACCCCATACACAAAGTCTCCATCATACCCCGGGGCCGCGCCCTGGGTATAACCCAGCAGCTTCCCATCGACGAAAAACATAACTACCATCGAACATTTCTGCAGAATAACCTGACCGTACTTATGGGAGGCAGGGCGGCCGAGGAGCTGGTTCTCAAGGATACCACCACCGGAGCCGGCAACGACATAGAGCGTGCGACCGAGCTGGCGCGTAAAATGGTCTGCGAGTGGGGTATGAGCGAAAAGATGGGCCCCCTCTCTTTCGGTAAAAAGGAAGAAGTTATTTTCCTGGGACGGGAAATAGCCCGCCATCAGGATTACAGCGAAGAGACAGCCGTAGAGATAGATACGGAGGTCAAACACCTGGTGTTTGATAGCTACGAGCGGGCTAAAAGCTTGCTCCAGATGAACATCGATAATCTTTACGCCCTCGCCGACGCACTCCTGGAGAAGGAAGTGCTGGACGCAGGGGAGATAGACGAGATCGTTAAGGATGGAGCGACCTGAGGATCGGATAGACCTGGAAAAGATCGAGCGCGCCGTGGGCATGATACTGGAAGCCGTCGGTGAAGACCCCCATCGGGAAGGTTTGAGAGACACACCGAGGCGAGTGGCCCAGATGTATGCGGATATAATGGGCGGCACCAACCAGGAACCCGACGAGGAGCTCAAACTCTTTTACACCCAGGAGCACGATGAGATGATCATCGTGAAGGATATCTTTTTTGCTTCCCTTTGCGAGCACCATCTGCTGCCCTTTATGGGCAAGGCCAACGTGGCCTACATTCCCAAAGACAATCGCATCACCGGCTTGAGCAAGCTGGCCCGGGTGGTGGATTCCCTGGCCCGCCGGCCGCAGATGCAAGAGAGGCTTACCACGGAGATAGCCGATACCATTGTGCGGCTGCTCAAACCTCAAGGTGTTCTGGTGGTGGTGGAGGCAGAGCATACTTGTATGACCATAAGGGGTATCAGGAAACCGGGTTCAAAAGCGGTGACATCGGCAGTGAGGGGGGTGTTGCGGCAGCAATCCACCAGGGCGGAGGCGCTCAGCCTCATAACCACCGGAGCCTGAATCGCCTGCGACTAAGAGCTTTCCGAATGAAGTATCCGACGGATAAACCATGACCGGTCATAATCCCACCCTGAAGTTTTTTCACAGCGCACAGGAAGCCTGCGCCGAGATGGAACGCATGGGTGTCCATCCGCGGGGCATAGAACTTATGTGCAAGAAGGCCACCTTCAGAGTGATAAAGCTGGAAGGGGTGGGTTCCGCCGCCGCCCATATCCTGAAGCAGGAAATGCTGGCCGCAGACGGTGAGGCGGCCACCAACAGAGGCACCATTGACGGCAGCGCGGATCATACCGACGTGCTCCTGATGGGCACGGAAAAGGTCTTTAACCGCCTGCTTGACAAACTGCAGGGACAACCCTACGGGCTCCCTTCCATCGCCGAGGAAGT
>JAUXIQ010000329.1 GCA_030620925.1 Nitrospinota bacterium | reverse complement strand
CTCTCATAAACAAAGGCCCGCTGGGCGAAATGCCTGAGCCGGACGTCATCATATCCTCCAAGGAAGCCTGCAACACGCATATAAGCTGGTGGGAGGTATTGAGCCGTCATTTCGAAAAACCTTTCTACGTGATCGATCAGCCCTTGTTGCAGCGGGGCGTCCGCCAGCAACACATCGATTACATGCAGGCCCAGATAGAGGGCCTGGTGGATTTCCTTGAGAGCGCCACCGGCCGCAAGCTGAACGAAGAGCTATTCGTGGAGGCAACGATCCTATCCCACGAGGCGCGGAAACTGTGGGACAAAGTGCTGGACTACTGCAAGCGAGTGCCCAGCCTGCTCAACATGAAGAGCCAGCTAACCCTAATGGTGCCCGCCGTGGACCTGAAAGGCACACAGCGCGCCGTGGACTTCTATAACCGTCTGCTGGACGAGCTTGATGACAGGGCGAATCGCAGCGTGGCCGCCGTTGCCGAAGAAGAGGCGCGCATACTGTGGGACAACGTGCCGCTCTGGTACAGCCTGGACCTTCTGAACTACCTGGAGGGGCAGGGGGTGGTGCTGGTAATTTCTCCTTATACCTCCATGTGGGGATTGCAGACAAAGTACCAGTGCGGCTACGACGAGGAGAGCTACCGGCTTCTGGAGTGGAACGAACCCTCCAACATGAGTGAGGCGCTCACCGAGGTGGCCAAACATTATTGCTTCAACCCGCTGGGGGCGGATATTCAGAGCCAGGTAACATACTACTCAAACATGGCCAGGGATTACAGCGCGGACGGCATCATCTGCCACTCCAACAGGGGGTGCAAGAACCTGTCCATGAACAGGGTCGACGTGATGAAACTGGTGGAGGATGAGCTGGACATACCGGTGCTCATCTTCGAGGCCAACATGACGGACCCCAACGAATATTCTGAAGGGCAGATAAAGAACCGCATGGATGCTTTCCTGGAGATGCTGGTGTTTTAGCCGCGGTCTGCTAGCCGTCTTTTCAGGGGAGGAAGACGATGGGTAGTGGGGGGGATATTCAGAAAGCTTACCGGGAAGGGGCCAGGGGGAACAGGACATGGTCTGGCCTCCCTCTCAAAGAGACGTATAACCCCGAAGACCTGAAGGACATCGAATATTCTGAAGAGATAAACCACCCCGGAGAGTTCCCCTTCACCAGGGGCATACACCCTAACCTTTACCGAAAGCGACTCTGGACCCGCCGCGAGGTTTGCGGCTTCGGCACCCCCCAGGATACCAACCGCCGCCTTAAGTTTCAGGCAGCGGAAGGGGCCACGGGCCTGCTCATCATTTTCGACGTACCCACCACCTTCGGCATAGACGCCGACCATCCCCGCGCTGAAAGAGAGGTGGGGGTGGTGGGCGTATCCATCTCCTCGCTTAAAGACATGGAGATGGTGATGGAGGGTATACCCGCCGCCGAGAACACCGTCTCCCTGGTTAGCAACACCTGCGCCGCACCAGTGCATCTGGCCCAATACGTAGCCGCCGCCGAGAAACAGGGTGCGGACCCCGCCCGATTGAGGGGTTCCGTGCAGAACGATCCGGTGGGGTTCCGGTATTGCGGCTATTCGCCTTCCGTTCCCCTGGACCTCTCGGTGAAAACGGCGGTGGATTGCATAGAATACTGCGCGCAACACATGCCCCTCTATTACCCGGTGAGCGTGGACACCTACGCGCTCAGGGAGCAGGGAATCAACGCCGTGCAGGAGATAGCCTTCGGTCAGGCCATAGCCTCGGTCTACGTTCAGGGAGCGCTGGAGAGGGGGCTGGACATAGATTATTTCGCCCCCCGGATTACCTTCTACTGTTCCTCGCACATAGACTTCTTCGAGGAGATAGCGAAGCTGCGGGCGGCCCGTAAGGTCTGGGCGCGGCTCATGAAGGAAGAGTATGGCGCCAGGAAACCCCAGTCGATGCAGTTCCGGTTCGGCGCGCATACGGCGGGGTGCTCCCTGGTGCCTCAGCAGGCCATGAACAACGTCATCAGGGTGTCCTACGAAGCCCTGGCCGCGGTGCTTGCGGGGGCGCAGTCCATGCACTGCTGCTCGTATGATGAGCCCATCGCCATACCCACCGAGGAGTCTCAGCTCATCGCACTGCGGACGCAGCAGGTATTGGCTTACGAGACGGGTGTGGCCCGTGTGGCGGACCCCCTGGGAGGCTCCTATTACATGGAATCACTCACCGGCCGCATGGAGGAGGAGATAAGCGCCCTGCTCAAAGAGATAAAAGATCAGGGGGGTATGCTGGAGGCCATCAAGAAGGGCTGGGTGGATAAGGAGATAGAGAAATCCGCCCTGACAATACAGAAGGAGACCGATTCGGGGGAGATGGTGGTAGTGGGGCAGAACGCTTTCACCAAGGACGATGGGGGAGGGACACCCGGGGCGTTCCATAAAGTCACCCCCCTGGCGCGGGAGTCGGTGGCCGACTCCCTGGATAAGCTGCGGCGGGAAAGGGACAACCAGAAGGTCAAAGCCTGTCTGGAAACGATCCACGAAGCCGCCCGGCGGGACCATAACCGGAACCTCATACCCCTCATCCTCGAAGCGGTGAGGGCCTACGCCACCCAGGGGGAGATCATGGGTGCCGTGCGCACCGCTTTCGGCTATGATTACGATCCACTGCTGACCATCGAATCGCCATTTTAGTTTTATCGGGCATAGCAGGCGGCGACCCTGCGGCGCAAACAATTCAGATTTGGAGGGAAGAGCATGTCCATACTTTTTGAACCCTATGAGCTTTGCGGAATAAAACTGCGCAACCGTTTCGTACGATCGGCCACCATGGAAAACATGGCCCTGGAGAACGGTTGCCCCGACCCTTTGCTGTTCGATATGTACGGCGAGCTGGCTGAGGGCGGGGTGGGAATGATAAACACCAGCGCCACTTTCGCCGACCCCGGTTGGAGCGCGGGGCCTCCCATGAAACCGCTTATAATAGACAACGATGACGCCATCTCAGCTTTCAGGAAGTTGACTGATGCCGTACACAGTGCAGGCGCAAAAATAACCACGCAGCTCGCTCCCCCCTTCCGCTTCAACCACGAGCCCATCGCCCCTTCCCCTTATTCTCCCGGCGAGCCGGTGGACGCCATGCCCAGGGAGGTGACCAGGGATGAGATGGAGCAGATTTTAGTCACCTATGGGGCGGCGGCCCGCAGGGCCAGGGAGGCGGGCTTCGACGCCGTGCAGATTCACGGCGCTCACGGCTACACCCTGGCCAAGTTCATCTCACCCATGTTCAACAAGCGTACCGATGAATACGGGGGCAGCGCCGAGAACAGGGCCCGTTTCTTTGTGGAG
>JAUXIQ010000096.1 GCA_030620925.1 Nitrospinota bacterium | reverse complement strand
GCAAAGAAATGGACATTCCGGTGTTCCACGACGACCAGCACGGGACGGCGGTAGTCGTCCTGGCGGGCATGATAAACGCCCTGAAAGTGTCCGGCAAAGAGATGAAGAATGTCAAGGTTGTAGTTAACGGAGCCGGGGCAAGCGGTATCGCCTGCGCCCTATTGTTGCATAACGCTGGAGTTGAGGACATAATTTTGTGCGACACGAGGGGGGCGATCTATAAAGGCCGTGAGGAGAACATGAATCCTTTCAAGGATGAGGTCGCCGAGATAACCAACCTGGACAAAATCAGGGGCTCACTGGCCGACGCCATGCAGGGGGCGGATGTTTTCATGGGGCTCTCCATAGCCAAACAGGTCGATCAGGATATGGTGAAATCGATGAGTCCGGCCCCCATAATCATGGCCATGGCAAACCCCGAACCTGAAATAATGCCTGAAGATGCCCAGGAGGCAGGCGCCGCGATAGTGGCCACCGGCCGGTCGGACTACCCGAACCAGATGAATAACGTTCTGGGTTTTCCGGGTATCTTCAGGGGCGCTCTCGATGTGAGGGCCACCGACGTTAACGAGGAGATGATGGTGGCCGCCGCTCATGCCATAGCGGGTCTCGTTTCGGAAAACGAGCTTAAGGAAGATTATATTATCACCTCGCCGGTGGACCCCAGGGTGATGCCCACCGAGGCCGCCGCCGTGGCCAAAGCGGCCATGGATACCGGAGTGGCGCGGAAACAGGTAGACGTCAAGGTGGTGCACGAAGAGACTGAAAAGAAAGTGGAAATTTGCAACAAGCGCTTCGATTATATGGAGAAGCTTTTAAAAGAGTATGGCATTGCGAAGTAGCGGCCGCTGCTCGGCGGGGATAAGCGGGGTGCGGCTGCTTAACGAGCGGTTGATATGATGTGAAAAAGACTTAGTTTCAGAGCGGGAGGATGAAGTGGCTGACGCTATAAAATTACAAACACCGTTGTCTGACGAAGACGTGGAGAAGTTGAACGCCGGGGACCAGGTCCTTTTAAGCGGCCCCCTTCTCACGGGGAGGGATGCCGCGCATGGGAGGCTTTGCGACCTCCTGGATAAGGGGGAGAAACTCCCCATAGACCTCACCGGCCAGGTGATGTACTTCGTGGGGCCTTCTCCCGCCAAGCCCGGGAAAGTTATAGGTTCCGCAGGGCCGACCACCAGCTACCGGATGGACCCTTATTCCCCAAGACTTATGGAACAGGGCCTCAAGGGTATGGTGGGCAAAGGCTCCAGGGCGCAGGAAGTGATAGACGCCATGGTGAAATACAAGTGCGTATATTTGGCGGCCACCGGAGGAGCCGCTGCTCTGCTGGCCAAAACCGTTAAGGAGGCTGAAATAATAGCTTATGAAGACCTGGGGCCGGAAGCCATCAGAAAGCTGATGGTGGAAGATTTCCCGGTGGTAGTTATAAACGATTGCCATGGAAGGGATCTGTACAAAGAAGGCAGGAAGCAATATGAGAGGAGCTGATTGATATGGCGATGGAGGAAGAAGTATTCTCACACGATCTTCTTATAGTGGGAGCCGGCCTGGCAGGGATGCGGGCGGCCATTGCCGCCGGGGAGGGCCTGGACGTAGCCATTGTTTCCAAGCTCCATCCCGTGAGGTCCCACTCCGGCGCGGCCCAGGGAGGTATCGCCGCTTCGCTTGGAAACTCCGATGAGGAAGACTCCTGGGAAACGCACATGTTCGATACCGTCAAGGGCAGCGATTACCTTGGCGACCAGGATGCGATCGAGATGATGGTGAAGGACGCGCCGGGCGTAATCTACGAGCTGGAGCACATGGGCTGCGTATTCACCCGCATGGACGACGGCAGGGTGGCCCAGAGGCGTTTCGGGGGGCACTCTAAGCCCAGAGCCTGCTTCGCCGCCGACTGGACCGGCCATACCATCCTGCAAGTTCTCTACGAGCAGATAATGAAACGCCGGGTCAGAGTTTATGAGGAGTGGTACATGGTCTCCCTGATCGTTCGGGATAACGTGTGCCGCGGGATAGTGGCCTACGATATCGACCAGGGCAAACTCTGCGTTATTCGTGCCAAGGCCGTCCTGTTCGCCACCGGCGGATACGGGCGCGCTTTCAAGATAACCTCCAACGCACACGCTAACTCGGGCGACGGTATTATCGCCACATATCGTGCCGGCATCCCTCTGGAAGACATGGAGTTCGTCCAGTTCCATCCCACGGGGCTCTGGCGCCAGGGGATACTCGTTTCCGAGGGTGCGCGCGGGGAGGGGGCTTACATCCTGAACAACGACGGCGAGAGGTTTATGACCAACTACGCGCCGGAGATGATGGAGCTGGCGCCCAGGGACTTGACATCACGCGCCATCCAGACGGAAATAAACGAGGGACGGGGCATCGGCGGGCAGGACTACGTGTACATCGACCTTCGACATCTGGGCAAGGAGCGTATCCTGGAGCGACTGCCGCAGATTCACGATCTCGCCTACGATTTCACCGGTGTGGATTGCTTCGAGGAGCCCATACCCATTCAACCTACGGCCCATTATTCCATGGGAGGCATCCCATGCACCATGGAAGGACAGGTGACCTGCGACCCCGGTAATACCCCCATCAAGGGGTTCTTCGCCGCAGGGGAGTGCTCCTGCGTATCGGTGCACGGGGCCAACAGATTGGGCACCAACTCTCTGCTGGAAGCGGTGGTCTTCGGCCGCAGGGCCGGCACCGCAGCTTCCGAATACGCCAAGGGAGAGGTGCTGCCCGAGCTGCCTGACGATGCCAACCAGCCAGCGAGGGAAGAGATAGAATGGGTCCTCAATAACCAGGGCTCGGAATCAGTAATGGCCATCAAGGACGACCTCCAGACTTCCATGATGGAAAACTGCGGTATCTTCAGAACCGAAGAACAGCTCAAATCGCAGCTGGCGACCATCAGTAAACTCAGAGAGCGCTTCAGCAAAGTAAAAATAGATGACAAGGGGAGACGATTTAACACCGATCTGATAGGTGCGTTGGAGTTGAGCCGCCTCCTGGAGTTTTCGGATATAATCGTGACCGGTGCTGTTGCCAGACAGGAATGCAGGGGTTCGCACTACCGCACCGACCATCCCAAGCGAGACGATGAAAACTGGCTGAAACACACGCTCGCTTACCGCACCGACGACGGGCCCAGGTTGGAATACAAACCTGTCACCATAACCACTTACCAGCCTGAGGAGAGGAAATACTGATATGGCAGAAGTGCGTTTCAACATTTACAGGCTCAATCCTGAAACGGGAGGGGACGGCCGTTTCCAGGAGTATAAGGTTGAATGCGAAAAAGGAGATACCGTCCTCGACTGTCTGAACAAGATCAAAGGTGAACAAGACGGAACAGTCACCTACCGTATGTCTTGCCGCAGTGCCATATGCGGCTCCTGCGCCATGCGCATCTGCGGCCACACTCGCCTGGCCTGCAGCACTCAAGTCAGCGGTCTGCTGGAAATCTACGAAGAGATAACGTTGGAACCGCTTCAGAATTTCCCGGTTATAAAAGACCTGGTGGTGGATATGAAAGCATACTGGGAGAAGATCGAGGCGATCATGCCCTACATGGTTCCGGACGCCGGCGAGCCCGTGCCTGAGAAAGAGAGGCTCCAGAGCCCGGAACAGTTCGACACGGTGTTCGAGGTGGCCACCTGCATCAGGTGCAGCGCATGCGTATCGGATTGTACTTCGCTGGAGGCGGATGATAAGTTCCTGGCCCCCGCAGCGCTGGCCAAGTCGTTCAGGTTTGCAGGTGATTCCAGGGACGCCGCTGACAAAGAGCGTCTGACGGAGCTGGTCAAAGAAGGCGGTATATGGGATTGTGTGCGCTGCTACGAGTGCACGCAGGTATGCCCCAAGGATGTAAGACCTGCGGAACATATCATCCAGTTGAGGGAAAAAGCACTTAATAACCAGATGGAGAAAAGCGTAGGCGCCCGGCACGTCCTGGGATTCATGGAATCGGTGGGTCATTCGGGCCAGTTGGATGAGGGTAAACTGCCCATGTTTGCAGTTAAAAATATCGGGGCCAAGATTTCAATGGTTCCCATCGGCATTAAAATGTTCCTCAAGGGTAAACTCCCGCTCAAGCACAAGCCGATACCCGGAGCGGAAGACGTTCAGCGGATTTACAAGAAACTGGAGGGTGAATAATGAGGTATGCCTTTTTCCCCGGCTGTGTCGCCAAAGGGACATGCCCCGAGCTTTACCAATCCACATACAAGGTAGCCGAAAAACTGGGCATGGAGCTGGTTGAACTCACAGAAGCCACCTGCTGCGGGGCCGGTGTGATGCAGGCCAAAAACACTGAACTTACCGATGCCTACACCGCCAGAACCTTCGCCCTGGCTGAAGAAAAGGGCCTGGATACGGTGGTCACCATCTGCAGCACCTGTCAGGGTTACATGGACCCGGCCAACAAGACCCTCAAAGAGGACAGCGAGCACCTGGCCAGGATCAACAGCCATCTTTCTGATGGCGGCCATCAATATAAGGGCGGAGTGCAGGTGAAACACCTCATGTGGGTTCTCTCGGAAGGTCAGGAGCTGGAAAACCTGAAAGGCAAGGTGCAGAAAAATCTCAACGGCCTCAAGGTGGCGCCGTTTTACGGTTGCCAGATTTTGAGGCCCACTTACGCTCTGGGCTACGAGGATCCGGAAAAACCCTCCTCCATGGAGAGGATAATAGCGGCCCTGGGTGGGCAGGCCGTCGACTACCGCTGCAAGACGCGATGCTGCGGATTCCCCATCATACTGGAAAACGAAAAAGCCGCCCTGCGAATGACGGGGAGAAGCCTGCTGGACGCCAAGGAGAACGACGCTCAGTGTGTCGTTACCCCTTGCCCGCTGTGCCACCTGAACCTGGATATATATCAGAAGAAAGCCGAAAAGGAGATTGGGGCTAAACTGAATATGCCTGTCCTGCATCTTTCACAACTCGTCGGCCTGGCCCTGGGTATAAGCGCCAAAGAGCTCCAGCTTCCCAAGCATTTCGTCTCCTCTTCCCAGGTGGTAAGTGCGGTGGGGGCGTAGCATCCTCGTTTGACATTTATCAGAGGTAGAGATAAAATTAATTAAGGGTGCAACGGAAGCGCTCCTTCTGTTGCTCCTTTATTTTTGCAGGAAAATAGTGGTACCCCGGGAGAGATGTCTTGGAAGCTAAAGCCGAAAAGAAGAAAACCCCTGCCACCATAGAGATAATAGAAGCCTGGTGCAAGGGTTGTGAAATATGTGTCAAACTCTGCCCCGTTGATGCCCTCGAGATGCGCGACCTTGTGGTGGCGGTAAAAGATATTGACGCCTGCACCAAGTGCATGCTGTGCGAGCTGAGGTGTCCCGATTTCTGCATCACCGTTTCATGATCAGCCGTGAGCGAAAAGGAGAGATTCCCGCGACCTTTGCTTTTCTTATATAGCTTTGAAGCGGGGAAGAGTATATATTTGTGTTTTTTTCTACCCCTGAACGGAAGGGAGAAAATTGAAAAAGGACGAACGATTAAAGCTTTTACAGGGGAACGAAGCCTCCGCTGAGGGGGCTCTGGCGGTGGGCTGCAGGTTTTTCGGCGGCTATCCCATTACCCCTTCATCAGAGATCGCCGAGTATCTTGCCATCAAGCTGCCGGAGATAGGGGGCAGTTTCATTCAAATGGAGGATGAGATAGCTTCCATGGGCGCCGTCATCGGCGCTTCGCTTACCGGCGTCAAGTCGTTGACTGCAACCAGCGGGCCGGGTTTCTCCCTCAAACAGGAAAATCTGGGCTACGCCTGCCTGTGCGAGATACCCTGCGTGGTGGTCAACGTCATGAGAGGCGGTCCCAGCACGGGGTTGCCTACTTCTCCCTCTCAGTCGGACATAATGCAGGCCAGATGGGGGACTCACGGGGATCATCCCATAATAGCCCTTTCTCCTGCTTCGGTGGCGGAAGCGTTTGACGTAACGGTGAGGGCGTTCAACCTTTCCGAGAAGTATCGCACACCGGCGTTGGTTTTGATGGACGAGGTCATAGGGCACATGCGTGAGCCCATACACCTTCCCCTGCCGGAAGAGATAGAGATTATCGACAGGGTAAAACCCACCTGTCCGCCGGAGGAATATTTCCCCTACGATCATACTGAGAACGATATTAACCCCATGGCCTCCTTCGGGGAAGGATACCGCTACCATGTGACCGGCCTGAACCACGACCGCACAGGTTTCCCCACCAGCGAGCCGACCTGGGTGCAGGAAGATGAAGAGAGGCTGCTGCGTAAAATAGAGAATAACAGAGCGGATATAATAGAATATCAGGAGCTGTATCTGGATAATGCCGATATTGCCATTGTGGCCTTCGGCGCAGTGGCCCGTTCCGCCAGGAGCGCCATTATGAGGCTGCGGGAGGAAGGGCATAACGTCGGGCTCTTCCGGCCCATTACCATCTGGCCCTTTCCCTCGGAGCGAATAGAAGAGCTGGCCGGGCGGGTGAAATCGATCATAGTCGCGGAGATGAATCTGGGGCAAATGGTCCTTGAAGTGGAACGAGCCGCGAAGGGAAAGGTGGAGATAGAAGGGGTTTTTCTGGCCAGCGGCGAGCTCATAACTCCAGACGCAATCTACAATAAAGTGCGAGAGGGAGCATATGTTTAAGTACGACGAATATCTTCGGATGGATAAATTCCCCCATATCTGGTGTCCGGGATGCGGGAACGGTATAGTGCTCAAAGCCATGATCAGGGCCATAGACAGTTGCGGACTGGATAAAGACAACACGGTCATCGTCTCGGGAATAGGCTGCTCCAGCAGGGCCCCCGGTTATATGGACTTCAATACACTGCATACCACTCATGGCCGGGCCCTGGCTTTTGCCACCGGTGTTAAAGTGGCCAAGCCCAGTCTGAACGTTATCGTGGTCTCGGGAGACGGCGATGGAACGGCCATCGGCGGGAACCATTTCATACACGCCTGCCGCAGGAATATAGACATCACCCTTATCCTCTTCAATAACTACAACTACGGGATGACCGGCGGACAGTATTCTCCCACCACGCCCATGGGCAGCTACGCAACCACCGCGCCTTACGGGCAGCCGGACAATCCCTTTGATATAAGCGCGCTGGCGGCCGCCGCGGGGGCCGCTTTTGTGGCCCG
>JAUXIQ010000263.1 GCA_030620925.1 Nitrospinota bacterium | reverse complement strand
GCGCCAACTGCCAGCTCCTCTGCCATTCCGACAAAAATATACGTGCCGAGCGCTTCAAAGCGTTGACCACTAACGGCGTGATCATCCAACAACCGGACGGTTCTCTGGAGCGTGTTTCACCTGAAAAAGGGGAAGAGCACATCGCCGCCATGGACGAAGAGACCCGCGCGCTGTACCAATAACACCTGGCTGAAGATATGTGACGTTGAAGCTCCGGACGAGCCGTTGAAAGCGCTTGCCCGGAGCTAATTATTATTTATAGAAGATTGTTGTCCCGTTGAACTGAACTGAAGAACTAACGATTCAGCCGTCAAAAGGAAAGAAAAATGATTCCTGCAAATGAAACCTTCAATGGAACATTTCCCTTTAAGCCACATTTCTGTGAAGCGGCCGGATTTCGGCAGCATTATGTTGATGAAGGCGAAGGGGAGCCTATTATCTGCCTACACGGCGAACCGACCTGGGGTTATCTGTATCGCAATTTCATACCGCCTCTGGCAAAATCTTATCGGGTCATCGTACCCGACCATATGGGTTTCGGAAAGAGCGAGACACCGCAGGACAGGGAATACGTGCTGAAAAGCCATGTTGAAAACCTGACCGCTTTGATCGAGGAGCTGGACCTTAAAGATATCACTTTTGTGGGCCAGGACTGGGGGGGACCCATGACGTCGTCGTTCACCGTGCGTTATCCCCAGCGGGTCAAGCGCATATGTCTGATGAACACCATTCTCGGTTACGGTGATCTCCCACGAGGTGAACTCACCCCCTGGTTTCAGTGGATCGGAAAACACCATGAAGCCGGGACGCTTGAGGAGGTATTGGGCAATTTAGGCAGCAACATTTTGAGCGTCATGAAGAAGCTCGGCTTTCAGAATTCAGCCGCAGTGGACGAAACCTGGATTCAGGCCTACTCCTCGCCTTTTCCAGATAAGGCGTCCTGCATCGGCGGTATCGAGTTTCCGCTGGACGCATATCTTCAACGGATAAGGGAATATATGATTGAAGGGTCCGGTGGCGTTGATGCCCTGAAAGGGAAACCGGCCATGCTGGCTGAGGGCCTTGAAGACTATGCTATCGACCCGGAGCGTGCCATAGCCGATTTTAAGTCACTCTATCCCCAAGGGCCGGTTGTCACCTTGCCCGGGGTTGGCCATTTTTGCCAAGAGGATGCGCCTGAGATACTGGTGCCCCTCATCCAGCAGTTCATGCAGATGACGCCCTGAATGATATCGGTTATCAAAGGTTTTATTTCTAACTGTTGTATGAAGATATAAATGGAAATTTATTTCAGTTTCTGCTATCCGTAGGTGGTAGTCGAATCCATAATTATTCATGGTGTGCAAATACTGTCAGCACACCCCCTATTCAATTAACCGGGCGGCTGTCTCCAGGTCCGTTATATCCCTGTAGGCTACGATCACCTCGTCAATGCCCGCTACCTTCACTTTTTCGACACATTCCCGCAGTTCGTCCAGAGAGCTGACCCTATTCAATCCTTCAAAAAAATCTCCCTGCGAGAGCGAAAAGGGGATAAGCGCGGCCGTGGGAAGCGTTCTTTCGGCCATAACCCGTCCGCGGATCTCAGCAATCTCATCACTCCAGATGGTGGCCACGCCGTCGGCCACCCGCATGGCCGCCTCCCAACTGGGGGGACTGATAGCCGCCAGGTAGATGGGAACAACCTTATCCGGAGGAAGCGTCCTGATGCGCATTCCGTCAATGTGAAAGGCCTGACCGTCAATGCTCGTGCGCTCACCGACTATCAGGCTACGCAAAACAGTAATGCACTCCTCCACGGCCGAATCATGTTGGTTGATTCCAGCCTTCTCCAGGACCCGTTCGATGCCTTTGCCGATAGATAAAGCCAGACGCTGGCCACTGAGACGCTGCATGGTGGCCGCCATTTGAGCAACTACCACCGGATGGCGGGTGTAGGGATTGGTCACCCCCAGCCCAATCTCGAGGTGGCTGGTGTGCTGCATAATGAGGCTGGCCGCCAGCCAGGCTTCCCATGGGGAGACTATGGTATCCGGAATCCACACCCGATAGTAACCATGGTACTCAAGAGCGGCGGTGTGTTTTGTGATTTCCTCAAGGGGACAGACGTGGGACAATTCTACACTGATATTAAAGGCCATTCAGAAAACCTCTCTATATTGTACTCCCGGGGACAAAATTTCAAGTTCATCCAGCCTGGCCGGCTGCGTTTTCAAGAAACCGGTGGCTTGTTCAAAGGCGTTGGTCAAATGAGAAGCCCATCAATTGTATACAAGCAGGTTGTGACCTTCTCCCTGAAACCTGGCCTGATTTTGGGGGCCAAGTCAGACATCTCCAAGCTATTCCTGCTCCTTTTTCAGATAACCGCAACAGGTACCCCCCTCCTTTCCCGACTCGGCGAAGCAGAGGTTACATGATATACAATCTGCTCTTTTCATGTTCCCTTCTTTCCATTTCTTCACCAGATCGGGTTCCCTGATAAGAGGGCGGCAGATGGCTACAAAATCCGCTTTGCCCGCCTCCAGCGCCTGCTCTATCACTCCGGGGCTTCTAAGTCCGCCTACTGCGATGACCTTGGCTTTATCACCCACCAGCTCCTTAATTGTTTCGGCGTTCGACAGGTAGTAGCCTTCGTCGGTATCGCTGTTAATTTTCGTCCATGCCGGGCTTTTGGTCCCTTCCATCGTCCCCCCGCTCACCTCGATGGCGTCCATACCCTCTTCGGCCAGCCGCAGCGCGATCTGCTTCGACTCATCGATGGTGGTGCCATTTTCCGTAAAGTCGGCTGAGCTGAGCTTTATCATAACCGGGTAGTCGGGCCCCACCTTCTCCCGCACTTTTCTATAGACTTCCAGCACAAAGCGCATGCGGTTCTCGAGGTTCCCGCCATACTGGTCCGTCCTGATGTTGGAATAGCCTGAATTGAAAGCACTTATGAGGTAACCATGGGCTGAGTGTAACTGAACGGCATCGAACCCGGCTTCTTTGGCCCTTCGTGCCCCTTCGCCGAAATCGTCTATGACACGGTTGATGTCTTCAATCGTCATTTCACGCGGTGTAATCTTTGAGGGCGCAAAAGTGACCGGTGAAGGTCCTATCGGGGTAAGCCCGCCAATCAGGTCCGGATGAGACTGCCTGCCGGCATGAACAATCTGAGCACAGACTTTATCGCCCGCCGCGTGGACCCTGTCCACCAGCTTCTTCAGTTGAGGGACTGTATCATCAGAGACTATGCTTGTCTGCCGTGGCGTTGCTTTGCCATCGGGTGATACATATAGGAAGCCGGGAACCACCAGCCCTACTTCGCCCTTGGCGAGGTCTTCGGTCATGTTGATTAACGTCTCGGTTGGGTATCCGGGTTCGTCGGCCATCCCCTCGTAGGTAGCGGAACGGACGATGCGGTTTTTTACTTCCATTTTGTTGATGGTCATGGGTTCAAAGATGATTGACATCTGCTGCTCCTCAATATTGGATTGCCAAAACGCATTTCACATGGACTTAATACTTTACCTTTACCAGACCGTTAAGATGCTGCCATTGAGACTTTATCAGAAGATCGCAAAAATTTAAAGGAGATCCTTTATAAAACAGGGGGAATAGTTTAAGGAAAACAACAAAAGGGTTCAGGATTTACCTGCACCCGTTTACAAGACTACTTTCAAAGTTATAGTTGCTGGCTATGAGGGTTTTCTTGGTACATCTACACATAGTGGTCGAAGTTTACCCTACAAACTTTCGATATCTGCTATCCATTAACGGAATTTGATAGCTCAAAAGGTTTCAATATCCAGATTTTATTCGCGGGATTGCTAACTGTTAATAGTGGCAAGATATTGAAGCTTTTGAACCGAAACATCTAGTCACTATATGTAGTATCGCTCATTATTACGCCTGCAGTAATAAGTCAGCTCCGTAATCCCAAGCTTACGGCTTACATCTCCTACTGTATGACCTTGACTCAGAAAAACCTCCTCCTCTCGTAATTCCCTTATGGTCTGCTCGGGTTTAAATGCTTTCCTGCCCATTCCTTG
>JAUXIQ010000378.1 GCA_030620925.1 Nitrospinota bacterium | reverse complement strand
GTAGGAGCGGCATCTTGCCGCGATTCCGCCAGCAATAAACTTCCCCTCCCCTGGCCCCGCCTTCCGCGGGGCAGGCATAGAGGGGAAAAAAGGGAGGGGGATTTTGAAAGCCCAAAGAACGCGGGTTTGCCAGGGTGAGCGAGATTCTTCGCTTCGCTCAGAATGACAGGTGTGAGGTGCCTCCATTAACGATTCAGGGTTTCACAGGTTACTAGAGTCTCCCTCCCTTGAAGGGAGGGAATAAGGGAGGGTGATTAAGGGCGACCGGCCGGTCGCCCCTACATATCTCACGGAAGGCGGGCCTCAGAATGACACAATGCTGAGTCGTAGGGGCGCCCCTGCATTATGCATCAAGGGTTTATTTCCCGCCAGCGTTGCAGCAGGTAGGGTTTCTCCTGCTCGAAGATTTCCCCCTGTTCTTCGATCAGCTTTTCCGCCTGAGCGGTGGACATATCGGCGGTCTGGATGACGAAAGAGGCCACCCGGCCGAAGTATATGGGGGTCATGGCGTCCACCACCTCGTCTGGCTCTTTCCCGCCCCTGTTATATTCCAGGGCGAAATCGTAGACGATTCGCGCCCAGAGTCGGGGCGAGAGCTCGCGTTTCCGCCCTTCCGCCCCCGCCGCTTCGTTCAACTCCTCGAAGTTCTCCGGCGAGATACACCCCTTCAATAAAGGGGCGGATTCCTTGCAGCCGTCGCGGAAACGCTGCAGCAGTGCGGGGAGGTCTACGTTTACCGGCTCCGGCTCGATTTCTGTCTCGGGCCCCAGGATGGGTGCGGGCTCGCTTCCGGAGACCTGCGTCCACCGTTCCTGGTATTGGCTCATCAGGCGGAATATGGTGCCCGTTACCTGACGGAACATGGGGCCCAGCGATGCTGCGGGGTCTCTCGGGTCGTGTATTTTCGCACCAAGATTGGCCTGGCAGACAGTGACTTCTTCCATGACGGCGGTGGTGGTCATGAACACGTCGATGCCGAATTTGGCCACGTCCGTCTCCCACACGTCCTTCTCCGTGTAGATGCCGGCCAGGGCGCCCGAGAAGGCGAAATCTCCCCCGATGGGCTGGCGTATACGAACGCCGTAGAGCGCGCGGGTGGTGGGATAGACGATGTTGTTGGTGATGGTGCCGTCGTATTTGTGGCGGGCGTAATAGGGGGATACGTAACCGGCCCGCCCTTCCACCACCGGCCCGGCCAGCAGTTTTATCCACTCAGGGGTTATACTGCGCAGGTCGGAATCCACAACCAGCCCCACTTTAACCCCCAGCAGGCTGCAGGCTTCGAAAATAGCTCTGAGCGAGCTGCCCTTGCCGGGAATCCCCTGGTAGCGGACGGCGAGTTTTTTCACGGCGGAGTCCGTTTTTGAGGCCATGAAAGCCTCCGGTGTTTCGTCGGAGGAGCCGCCGTCGGAGTTTAGAAGCAGTGGTTTAAGGCCGGGGAAGTGTTCCACCATCCCCTGAGCTGAAGCAACGACTACCTTACCGATGGTCGCCGCGTTATTAAAGCTGGGGATGCCTACCAGGATATCCGCCCCGCCGATGGCTTCCAGCTCTTTCCTGGCATCTTCGGGCAGTGCGCTTGCAGGGGACATAGCTCTACTCCTCGTTTCCGGTGGAAGTTCGGACGGACATTTTCACAGCAGGAGTTCCAACCCCTCCATAGCGCCCCAGCAGGTGGTGGACTTGCTCTTGGCGGTCAGTTCCTCATTGCACTCTTCCAGGAAATGGTCCACCTGGCGGTCTGAGCGTTCGGGGTCGTGGTGAAACAGGGCCAGTTTTTGAACTTCTGCTTCGACGGCCAGCCAGGCGGAGTCGTTCCACGTGGAATGTCCCCATCCTTTTTTTTGAGGGTATTCCTGGTCGGAGTACTGGGCGTCATGGATAAGCAGATCGGCTCCCTGCACGAAAGCTACGATTTTATCCAGCAGCTTGCTGTCGGTGCCGTTTCTGTCCAGCTCGGTGTCGGTCATGTAGACCAGACTTTTCCCGTTGAAGCTTATTTTGTAGGAGAGGGTGGGGCCTAGATGTTTGGCCTCTATGGTCTCGACACGAATGTCTCCGATTTCGAAGTATTTTCCCCAGATGATGTCAAACTTGATTTCGGCCTTGAGGCGGGAGAGGCTGACGGGGAAATATATGGGCTCCATTTGAGCGGAGATGATCTCTCTTATGTGTAACTCCGGGTGGTCGATACCCATGATCCTTATGGTGTTGTTGGGATGATAGGCGGGGCCGAAGAAAGGGAGGCCCTGTATGTGGTCCCAGTGATAATGGGTGAGGAAGAGGGTGATGTCCAGGTGGCCTTCCTTGTAGTTGAGGCTGTTGCCCAGGGCGCGAATACCCGTGCCGGCGTCCAGAACGATCAACTGTCCGGTGGGTAATCTTACCTCTACGCAGGAGGTGTTGCCGCCGTATTTGACTGTCCTCGACCCCGGCACAGGAATGGAGCCCCTGGCGCCCCAGAACTTTACCTTTACGGTATCGTTTTTATCCTCTTCTGTTGTCATGCCCCTCTCCTTGTTCGCCCACTTGAAGGTTACGAGGCGCGAGCGGGCAGGTTTGTCGAGGCTCGCAGCTCCTGCTTCGGGTCATTGTATGTATCGCCCGCCGGTCAACTTTTCCCACAGACGGTTAATCTCTTCCTGTATGTCCCTGATGCCTGTATATCCGAAATCTGTTCCCAGGGCCTCTGCCATCCGGGCGAAAATTTTCCAGTCCTCCAGGGAATTTCCGATGGGCTTGAAGGAGCGGTGGAACTTTTGCACCAGGCCCAGAGCGTTCGTGAAGCTCCCCGGTTTTTCAGCGAAACTGGCGGCGGGGAGGAAGACGTCCGCTTTCAAGGCTGTTTTGGTCATGAACAGGTCCTGAACCACCAGGAAGTCCAGCTTTCCCAGCGGTTCTTCAGCGCCGATATCCTCTACCGGGTCTACCCCCACCAGGTAGAGCCCCCCCACTTCCCCTGATCCCGCTC
>JAUXIQ010000383.1 GCA_030620925.1 Nitrospinota bacterium | reverse complement strand
GGCGGCGGGGCCTACGGGGTGGAATCCGCCTCACGGCGCTATTTCGGGAAGGGGGTTTCCGACATCAACCTTTCTGAAGCCTCCCTCCTCGCCGGTCTCTTGAGAGCGCCCTCGGCTTACTCCCCCTTAAAGCATCCTGAGCGCGCCAAGCGCAGAAGGTCGCTGGTCCTTCGGCGCATGGCAGTGGAAAAATTCATTACCCGGGAGCAGGCCCAGCAAGTTAATTCCGAGCTGTTAAACGTCGTCGTAGGGGGTGGGGAGAGGATCAACAGGGCGCCATATTTTGTCGAATATATACGCCGATACCTGGAAGAGAACTATGAGAGGGAAGACATTTATAATAACGGTCTCGAAGTCTACACCACTCTGAACCTCAAGTATCAGAAGGCCGCCCAGCTCGCCCTCGGCCGGGGACTCATAGATGTTTCCAAGCGCAGGGGTTTCAGGCTCCCCTCGAACCTGCCTCTCTATACAGGCCCTTTCCGCAAGGAAGGGAACCTGCCGCCGGAAAAGGGCGACATACTGAGGGGAGTAGTCGAGCAGGTGATGCCGGACGGTCTGCTGGTGAGGATGGGGGAGAGGTTGGGGAGAATCGGACTGGAGGATATGAAGTGGGCGCAGCTGGAGGACCACATTCCCTCCTTCTACGTGGGGGACACGGTGCTGGTAAAGGTGATTGCCTCAGGCGACGGCTCAGCGGATTTTCTCTACGCGTTGGCTCTGGAGCAGGAACCGCTGGTGGAGGGCGCCATCGTCGCCCTGGACCCCAGCAACGGGTACATCCGCGCCATGGTGGGGGGCTATGATTATTACAGGAGCCAGTTTAACAGGGCCATACAGGCCATGCGTCAGCCGGGTTCCGCCTTCAAGCCCGTTATCTATGCGGCGGCCATAGATAAAGGTTATCGCACCTCCGATATCATCATGGACTCCCCCATTGTTTACCGCGACCGCTGGACGGGCGAGGTGTGGAAACCGACCAACTTCCAGAAAAAATTTTACGGGCCGGTTACCCTGCGCCATGCGTTGGAGCACTCCAGGAACGCCGCCACGGTGAATCTCCTCATACAATTAAAGCCTGAGGTAGTCATTGAATACGCAAGAAAGATGGGCATCGAAAGCCACATAGACCCATACCTGTCGATGGCCCTGGGGTCATTCGAAGTCCCCCTTCTGGAGCTGACTTCCGCTTACGCTGTACTTGCCGATTACGGTATACTCGCGCAGCCCATGGCCATTCGCTATATCACCGACAGGGATGGACAAATATTAGAGGAAAACTTTCCCAAGCTTAAGAATGTCCTTTCGCCGCACACCTCTTTTATTGTTACTCGTATGCTGCAGGGCGCTGTGCAGCGCGGCACCGGCTGGCGGGCGAAAGCTCTCGGCAAGCCGGCGGCAGGGAAGACAGGCACCACCGATAAATACAGCGATGCCTGGTTTATAGGTTACACGCCCCAACTGGTGACCGGAGTATGGGTGGGCATGGACGACCACACGGGAATCGGTGTTTACGAAACGGGCAGCCGCGCCGCAAGCCCCATCTGGCTTGAGTTCATGAAAGAAGCCCTCAAGGACGCTCCAACCGAAGATTTCGTGAAACCGGAAGGTATCACACTGGTCAAGATAGACGCCCACACCGGCCTTCTGCCCACCGAAAATTGTGATAAAAACGTGATTAAAGAGGTTTTCATAGAAGGCACCGAGCCCAGGAAGTATTGTCCTGACAAAAACCTGATAGGCGACGGGGCGGGTTCCTCCGAAACATATTTCTATCAACGTTAGAGAACGTGATCCCTTTGCACCGGCGGCTTCAGCGTCTTAAGCCCCCGGTCTCTTCCCATTGAGCGAATCTTTCAAGTGAGAAGTGTTTTCCCGACCGGTGAAAATCATGGTAGATGAGGGATGACCGTTGAGATGAGAGAGTCCAGCTTACGGGCGGCTTCCCCCGCCACGCGCAGGACGTCCTCATGCTCCAGAGGAGTTTCGAGAATCCCGGCTGCCATGTTGGTTATGCAGGAGAGGCCCAGAATCCGCATCTCGAGCTGACGGGCGACTATAACCTCAGGCACGGTGGACATGGTGACCGCGTCGGCCCCCATGTTACGGGCCATGATTATCTCCGCGGGCGTCTCGTAGTTAGGGCCGTTGAATGCCATGAGCACTCCTTCCCGTAATACCATATCCAGCACCTGAGCGGCGTTCCGGGTGAGACGGATATATTCTTCATCGTAGCAATGCGTCATGTCCGGGAAGCGTTCGGCACCCTCCGGAACCGCCTGCCCCGCCAGGGGGTTCACACCCATGAAGTTAATATGGTCCTTAATGACCATGATGTCGCCGGGCGAGAAACTCTCGTTGACCGCGCCGCAGGCGTTGGTAACCACCAGCGCCTCTGCGCCCAGCCCCTTTAAAAGACGCACGGGGTAGACCACGTCCTCCAGGGGATGGCCTTCATAATAATGGACTCTCCCTCGCATCAGGGCTATGTCCCGGTTGAAGGCTCTTCCTAATACCAGCCGGCCCTGGTGCCCTGCCACGGTGGGCCGGGCGAAGTGGGGCAGCTCGGAAAAGAGAAAAGAGTTCTCTTCCCGGATGTCGGGTAGACAGGAGCCGAGGCCCGAGCCCAGAACGATCCCCAGCGACGGTATCAACCCCGAGCGTTCGCGTATGTAGCTCAGGGTCTCGGATAGTTTTTCACGCCAGTTTGCCATCTCTGATCAGTAGACTCGCTCGCGCCGCTAAGTGCGCATCGAAGCCCCGATATTAGTTTCTTCACGAAAAAGAGGTCAGATTACCTTTTCTTCCTTGAATCTCTTAAGCTCTTTCGCTGAGTAACCCAGCCCGGATACTATTTCTTCGGTATGTTCTCCCGGTGTGGGCGGAGCGGATATTATGCGTGCCGGAGTGTGGGAAAATTGCGCCGGATACCTGGCGTGCAGGTATTT
>JAUXIQ010000059.1 GCA_030620925.1 Nitrospinota bacterium | reverse complement strand
GCGGTCTCTTGTTGGGTCCGCGAATGACGCGGCCCCGGCGGCCGTTATCAAAAAGAGCGTCCACCGCCTCTTGCAGCATCCGTTTCTCGTTGCGTACGATTATATCCGGCGCCCTCAGCTCCTGGAGTCTCTTGAGCCTGTTGTTCCTGTTTATGACCCGCCGGTAGAGATCATTAAGGTCGGAGGTTGCGAACCTCCCCCCATCCAGCGGCACCAGGGGCCTTATCTCAGGCGGGATTACGGGTATGACCTCAAGGATCATCCATTCCGGTTTATTGCCGGACCTGCGGAAGGCCTCCACCACTTTGAGCTGCTTGGTAAGTTTCTTC
Organism: Nitrospinota bacterium; assembly: GCA_030620925.1. Lineage (GTDB taxonomy): Bacteria > JAUXIQ01 > JAUXIQ01 > JAUXIQ01 > JAUXIQ01 > JAUXIQ01. The sequence goes on along the minus strand of JAUXIQ010000059.1, from coordinate 8,568 downwards.
TTCTTCTGCTGTGAAGAGGTTTCTCTAATATCTTTCTTAAGCTCTTCGGCAAGGGGATCGAGCTCCAGGCGCCTTAAAATCTCCCTGATGGCCTCAGCACCCATTTCCGCCTGGAACGTCTCGCCGAATTCTTCCAGTGCTTTTAGGTAGCCCGCTTCCGTCAACAGTTGCTTTTCTTTGAGGGTGGTACTGCCCGGGTCTATGACCACGTAGTTCTCAAAATAGAGTATGCGCTCCAGTTGGCGCAGGGACATATCGAGCAGATTACCGATGCGGCTGGGCATACCTTTGAAAAACCAGACGTGAGATACCGGGCAGGCAAGCTCAATGTGGCCCATGCGCTCCCGCCTCACCTTGGAGGGTATGACTTCCACACCGCATTTCTCACAAACCACACCCCGGTGTTTCATACGCTTATATTTCCCGCAGTTGCACTCCCAATCCTTTATGGGACCGAAGATTTTGGCGCAAAAAAGGCCGTCGCGCTCCGGTTTAAAAGTACGGTAGTTGATGGTCTCCGGTTTTTTGACTTCACCGTAAGACCACTCCCTGATCTTCGCCGGGGAAGCGATGCGAATCCTTATGGTATTAAAGTTAATAGGGTCTTTTGGCTTGTCGAAAAAGCTCATGACGCTGTTATCCAAAGCCATCCTCCACTTAGAAAACTTTTGACTTAAATTGTTCTCCGGGGCGCCTTGGGAGGCGCCCTTCCCATCAACTTTTTAAAAAAAATAAAGCGGAGTTTCGCTCAAATACCGCCTTATTTTTCACTCACCTCGCCTTCCGTCAGTTCCACATCAAGTGCCAGACTCTGGAGCTCTTTTATAAGCACGTTAAAGGACTCGGGTAATCCGGCTCGAAGAGTATTTTCTCCCTTCACTATGGCCTCATACATCTTGGTTCGTCCTATGAGGTCATCAGATTTGACGGTAAGCATTTCCTGCAACGTTTTGGCGGCCCCGTAAGCCTCCAACGCCCAAACCTCCATCTCGCCCAGCCTCTGGCCCCCGAACTGCGCCTTGCCGCCCAGCGGCTGCTGAGTTACCAGCGAATAGGGGCCGGTGGAGCGGGCATGGATTTTATCGTCCACCAGGTGATGCAGTTTCATCATATATATGTAACCGACCACCACCTCCTGATCGAAACGCTCCCCCGTCTTACCGTCGTAGAGAGTCGTCTTTCCCGTGGGGGGCAGTCCGGCTTCTTGAAGCATGGCCTTTATGTCTTCCTCCGTGGCTCCGTCAAACACGGGGGATGAGAACCTTATCCCCAGTGCTTTGGCCGCCCAGCCCAAGTAGGTCTCCAAAATCTGCCCCACGTTCATTCGAGAGGGCACACCAAGTGGGTTGAGCACCAGCTCCACCGGCGTCCCGTCGGGCAGGAAAGGCATATCTTCTTCTGGAACGATTATGGAAACCACTCCTTTGTTCCCGTGGCGACCGGCCATTTTATCTCCAACCGAGAGCTTGCGTTTCATGGCCACAAAAACCTTGACCATCTTGATGACCCCAGGAGACAGTTCGTCGCCTTTCTTGAGTCTCTCGATCTTGTCTTGCAGCCTTTCTTCAGGGATTTTCACTTCATTCCGGGTAGCCTGGATGACTTCCTCAATCCTGTCTCCCACTTTGTTTTTGGAGGAAACTTTCACCTGGAGGAGGGATTTACCCTCCAGGGAGGCGATTGAGCGAGCCGTAATCGGTTTCCCCGAGGGAACCCGAACTTCCTTGGTCTTGGGGTCGACAATATCCTCAGCGGCCTTATTGCCCTCCAGTATTTCTCTGATCCTGTTGTCTCGCTCATCCTCGAGTATCTTTACCCCATCCTGACAATCCCGCTCTAACCTCGTAATCTCTTCTTTCTCAATTGCGTGAGTCCTGGAATCCCTATCCACGCCTCTCCTGTTAAAGACCTTAACGTCCATAACCACCCCTTCCACTCCGGGTGGAAGAGTGAGGGAGGAATCTCTCACGTCACCCGCCTTATCCCCAAAAATGGCCTTGAGCAGCTTCTCCTCAGGGCTCAACTGTGTCTCGCCTTTAGGGGTCACTTTACCCACCAGGATATCTCCCGGGTTCACGTTGGCGCCCATCCTGATAATCCCGCTCTCATCCAGGTTCTTCAGGGCATCTTCTCCGACGTTTGGGATATCCCTGGTGATCTCTTCCTTGCCTTGTTTCGTGTCTCTGGCCTCTACCTCGAACTCCTGTATGTGGATAGAGGTATAAATATCCTCTTTGACGACTTTCTCGCTTATAACCACTGCGTCCTCGAAGTTATAACCCAACCAGGGCATGAAGGCCACCAGTACGTTCCTGCCAAGGGCCAGTTCGCCATGTTCGGTGGCGGGACCATCTGCCACTACCTGCCCTTTTTTGACCTTTTGCCCCACCTGGACCACCGGCTTCTGGTTTACGCTGGTATTCTGGTTGGAGCGCTGATACTTGGTGAGAGGATAGATGTCCACCCCCGAATATCCGTCAGCATTCTCCTTCTTCTTCTGCGTACGGACCACTATCCTGGTGGCATCCACGAATATCACCTCGCCATCGTTTTCAGCCAGCACGGTCGCACCCGAGTCGCGAGCGGCGACGTATTCCATGCCCGTCCCTACCAGGGGTGACTCCGTCCTGAGCAGGGGGACCGCCTGCCGCTGCATATTTGAACCCATGAGTGCGCGGTTGGCGTCGTCGTGCTCCAGAAATGGGATCAGCGAAGCCGACACGCTTACAAGCTGCTTGGGGGAAATGTCCATGTAATTCACTTCCTGGGGGGGCGCCATGATGAAATCCCCGCCCTTTCGGCAGGATATGAGCTCGGCGGAAAGCTTCCCCTTCTCGTCCACGGGAGCATTGGCCTGAGCTATGACGTACTGAACCTCCTCGTCTGCGGAAAGGAAGTCGACCTCTTCGGAGACTTTCCCGGCGCTGACTTTGCGGTAGGGCGATTCGATGAACCCGAACTCGTTTACACGGGCGTATGTGCTCAGAGAGGAGATTAGCCCTATGTTGGGTCCCTCGGGCGTCTCGATGGGGCATATTCGGCCGTAGTGGCTGGGGTGTACGTCCCTCACTTCGAAGCCCGCCCTCTCCCTGGTCAACCCTCCGGGCCCCAGGGCGCTCAGCCTCCGTTTGTGCGTGATCTCGGAGAGGGGGTTCGTCTGGTCCATGAACTGGGATAGCTGGCTGCTGCCGAAAAATTCCTTTACAGCCGCAGTCACCGGTTTAGAGTTGATGAGGTCGTGAGGGACGGCCGTGTCCAGGTTCTGTATGCTCATGCGTTCTTTGATAGCCCTCTCCATCCTCATCATACCCACTCTGAACTGATTCTCCAGAAGTTCCCCTACGGACCTTACCCTGCGGTTGCCCAGGTGATCTATATCATCCACCTGGCCCTGGCCCTGTCTCAACATGACGAGGTATTTCATCACCCCGGCAACGTCTTCAACCCTGAGGTACCTTTCTTCCAAGGGGAAATCGAGTCCCAGCTTGCGGTTCAGCTTGAGCCTTCCTATCCTGGAGAGATCGTATCGTTTAGGATTGTTGAACATGTTGATGAAAAGGGTTCTGGCTGTTTCGACGGTGGGCAGGTCGCCCGGCCTGAGGCGTTTATAGATTTCTGTCAATGCCTCTTCCTGGTTGAGGGTTTTATCCTGGAGCAGGGTGTCTCTCATGGAGGTATCCATATTGGCCATATCCAAATCCAGGATGTTAATTCCCTTTATACCCTTCTCCTTCATTTCATCTATTTTATCGGCAGTGATCTCCGCGTTGGCTTCCAGGATTACCTCCCCGGTGGACTCATCTACGACATCTTCCGCCAATATTTTCCCATGAAGCTCTTCTTCCTTTACCGTAAGTTCCCTCAAACCCTGCGACCTGAGCTTCTGAAGCTGATCCAGGGTGCTCTCCGCGGCGCGGGCCCTGGCCCTCTCCTCCTTGGACTCGCTGAGGACTTTCTGCTTCTGTGCCAGATCTGATATTCTTAAAGAGAATTCCTTTTTTTTGGGGTGATACTTTATCTCCTGGCAGTCGTAAAAGGTTTCGAGGATCTGGGTGGAAGTCAGACCGTACGCTTTAAGCAGGATTGTGGCCGGGAATTTACGCCTCCTGTCTATTCGCACGTGAAGTACGTCCTTGGTATCGAACTCGAAATCCACCCACGAGCCCCTGTAGGGTATCAGCCTGGAAGAGAAGACAAATCTCCCGGTATGGTGGCTCTTCCCTTTCTCCTGGCTGAAGAAAACCCCCGGAGAGCGATGCATCTGGCTCACGATAACTCTCTCGGTGCCGTTGATGATGAAAGTACCCTTTACGGTCATGAATGGGATTTCCCCCAGATAAACCTTGTGCTCCTTTATATCTTTTATGTCTTTAGGGCCTTCACCTTCGTTTTCCTCAAACACTATAAGCCTGACCATCACCCTCAATGGGTCGCCGTAGGTGAGCCCCTTCTGCCTGCACTCATCGACGTCGTACTTCTGCTTGTATACGACCTCTTTCCTGCAGACTTCGCAAGCTATTCCGGGCCCGCCCAGCTCCTTGTATTCCCCGCAGTCGCACTCCCAGATGCCCACCTCATAGCCCACGTACTCCAGTGAGGCCGTCTCGTTATAATCCGTAATAGGGAAAACGCTTTGAAACACGTTTTCCAACCCGGCTTCATCCCTCTCATTCGGCTTCTTCTCGCTCTGCAGAAAAGCTTCGTAAGAGTTTTTCTGCACTTCTATGAGGTTGGGGATATCGACTATCGCCGGTATACGAGAGAAATCTCTCCTCGGACTGTTATCACTGCCAAAAGAAACCTTTGGCTTATTCATCTTTCCTCCTAAACTTGACCTCTTTCAGGAGAATGGAAACACTCCCGGCCCCGGCGGGGCGGAAGGTTTCGTGGTGTACTTTACTTTATCTCCGCGGTGGCTCCCACGGCCTCGAGCTTTCCTTTAAGCTCCTCTGCCTCTTCCTTGCTCACACTTTCCTTCACGGGCTTGGGCGCCTCTTCCACAAGCGTCTTGGCTTCTTTGAGCCCCAGTCCCGTGATTGCTCTAACTTCCTTTATCACCTGGATTTTTTTCTCGCCTATACTGGCAAGGACGACGTCAAATTGCGTCTGCTCCTCATCAGCGGCATCACCGCCGCCCTCAGCCATTGCACCCGCTGCTACCGCTACAGGCGCCGCAGCCACCACACCGAATTTCTCCTCCAATTCTTTCACGAACTCGGATAACTCAAGCACGGTCATCTTCTCAATGAAGGAGACCACATCCTCTTTGGTTATCTCTGCCATCCTCTACCTCCATAAATGATAGGGCCTATACCACCATGCAGTACCCTTTTTACCCCCGTTGCTCACAATAAACTTTATTAATATCCAGATACCGGGCGACAACACCTCAATATCCTAGACTCACCCGCATCCATTGATTCGCATCAATCCTTGGATTTCTTGTCCTCTATGGCTTTGAGGGTGTACATGAAGTTCCTCAAAACACCGCACAGCACGTTAACCATACCCCCCAAAGGAGATTGCATTCCCGCAAGGGCTCTAGAAATAAGCACCTCTCTGGAAGGCAGCCTGGCCAACATCTCCACTTCTACACTGGTGATGGCTTTTCCGTCCAGGAGGCCGCCGGTTATCTTGAGAGCGGGCTCTTCTTTGGCGAAAGAAGTCATGATCTGCGCCGCGGCCAATTGGTCGTCGTAGCTGAAAGCTATGGAAACCGGACCGTTAAACATTTCGCCCACCGCTTCGAAGGGGGTCTCAGGCGCCGCCCGCCTGGCCAGGTTGTTTTTGACCACCAGGTATTCTATGGAACGCTCCCTGAGCCGACCCCTCAGGTCCGTCATCCGCTGCACGTTCAGACCCCTGAAATCGGCGAACACGGCCGCCTTCACGCTGGAGAATTTTTCCTTGAGCTCCTCCGTTTTAGCTATTTTCTTTTGATCGACCAACGTACTACTCCCCGAATCCAACGACTCTTAATTCCACTATCGAGAAATAAAAGCTACCGCAGTGTGGCGGCTACCTTCAGGTTATCCACCCTGACCCCGGGCCCCATGGTGGAGCTCACCGTAATGCTCCTCCAGTACTGCCCTTTGCTGGTAGCCGGTTTAAGCCTCTGCAGGGTTTCCAGCAGCGTCCAGGCGTTCTCCACCAGATGAGGGGTCTCGAAGCTGACTCTCCCTATGGGGACATGGACAATTCCGGTGCGATCCACCCTGAACTCTACACTGCCCGACTTTATCTCCTTTATAATCTTCCCAATTTCAAAAGAAACTGTGCCGCTTTTGGGGTTGGGCATGAGCCCCCTGGGGCCGAGTACCTTCCCCAGACGCCCCACCATGCTCATGACGTCAGGAGTAGCCACCGCTCTGTCAAACTCGAGCCAGCCCTCCTGGATTTTCTTCACATACTCCTCGGTTCCCACGTGATCGGCACCGGCTTCCCGGGCCTCCTGAACCTTCTCACCCTGTGCGAAGGCCATTACCTTAACTTCTTTACCCGTGCCCCTGGGCAGCGCCACGCTACCCCGCACCATCTGATCGGCGTGCCTGGGGTCGACCCCCAGACGGATGGCCATATCCAACGTCTCGTCGAACTTGGCGTAAGCCATATCCTTTGAAAGCCTCACCGCTTCTTCAAGGGGATAGAACTCCTCTTCCAGTCTTTTACTGGCTTCCTCGTATTTCTTTCCTCTCAAAGACATGCTTCCCCTCCCGGCGGCAGCGCCTCCTGATCTTAGTTCGCTTCCGTCTCAACGCCCATGCTGCGAGCCGTTCCCTGAATAATTTTAACCGCTCCCTCAAGGTCCACAGCGTTGAGGTCTTTCATCTTCTCCCTGGCTATCTCTTCCACCTGGCTTCGGGTAATGGCGGCCACCTTCTCTCTCTTGGGGTCTGATGAACCTTTTGCTAATCCCGCCGCCCTCTTGATCAGAACGGAAGCGGGCGGAGATTTGATGATGAAGTTGAAGCTCTGATCAACATAAACAGAAATCACCACAGGGATCACCAACCCCTCCTGCCCTTTTGTCTTCTCATTAAAAGCCTTGCAAAATTCCATTATGTTCACGCCGTGCTGGCCCAAAGCCGGGCCCACGGGGGGAGAAGGCGTTGCCTGCCCCGCCGGTATCTGCAATTTTATTTTTGACCTGATTTCTTTACCTGCCATCTTTCCCCTCTATCCTGTAAAACGTATCAAGGTTATTAATGTTTCAACAACTCATTCAAGATAAAAAAATATAAAGTACTCCTTTCCATCCTCAGTGCCTTTTTCCCAGGATGGTGGTTTTTAGATTTTCTCTACCTGTAAAAATTCCAGCTCTACCGGGGTGGACCGACCAAAGATCGATACCATCACCCTGAGCTTTCCCCGTTCTTCGTTAACCTCTCCTATCACTCCTGAAAAGCTACTGAAGGGGCCTTCCAATACTCTAACCTTCTCCCCCATTTCAAAAGAAACTTTATGTTTAGGTTTGTCCGGTTGTTCTTTAACCTGTTCCATAAGGGCCACCACCTCTTCCTCTTTAAGCGGAGAGGGCTCCTCTTCACTCCCCAAAAACCCTGTAACCTTGGGAGTGTTTTTCACCAGATACCATATCTCCCGGCTCATCTCCATCTCTATAAGCAGGTATCCGGGGAAAAATTTGCGCGCCGATACCCTTCTCTTACCGCCTTTGACCTCCACAACCTGTTCGGTGGGGATAAGTATTTCTCCCACGTCATCCTGCAGGCTCTCAGCCTTGAGCCTCTCTTGGATGCTTACCCTTACCTGTTCTTCATATCCCGAGTAGGTGTGGATCACATACCATTTCTTATTGCTATCGCCGGCCATGGCCAACTGGTCTATTTCGTTACTTTCCATTTTCCCTACTGTAAAAGGATGCCTATGGCTTTGCCCAAACCTATATCAACTATTCCCAAGAATATCGATATAACAACGACGGTTATGATAACCACCAGAGTGGAGGCAAGGGTCTCTTTTCTTGAGAGCGTTGAGACCTTCTTGATCTCTATTTTAACTTCCCTGAGAAATTGTCTTGTTTTCTTGAACATCTACCCAACCTTAAACTTACTATACGATTTACTATGGCAGGCCAGGAGGGATTCGAACCCCCATCCCCCGGATTTGGAGTCCGGTGCTCTAGCCGTTAGAGCTACTGGCCTGCTCCCCCTAGACCGTCCATAACATGGCGGAAAAGGCCTATTTGATCTCCCGATGCGTAGTATGTCTCCTGCACCTCCTGCAGTATTTCTTCAACTCCAGACGATCGCGATGGATTTTCTTGTTCTTGGTCGTGGAATAATTCCTTTCCCTGCACTCGGTGCATTCCATGCTGATTATGTCACCCATCAGGTTTTCCTCTTCACTGCAGGAGAGCTATTCGTAGAACGATTTGCTCGTCCGGTCATTACCTCATTCTTGAAATAGAAGGCGCTTCTCTTCAGCGGCTGGGGGTTACTCGATTATCTCGCTTATGACCCCCGCACCGACCGTGCGGCCGCCTTCTCGTATGGCGAAGCGAAGACCTTCCTCCATGGCGATGGGCGTTATCAGCGATACCTCGAGGTT
>JAUXIQ010000036.1 GCA_030620925.1 Nitrospinota bacterium | reverse complement strand
TGCGCCGCTGGATGGCCCTCTTGAGCGGCCTGGCCCCGTAGACGGGGTCGTATCCCGCCTCTATCAGCAGGTCTTTTGCGGCCTCAGTGAGGCTCACACCCATCTTGCTTTCCGCCAGCCGCCCTTTAAGGCGCTCCACCTGAATATCCAATATGTGGAGGAGGTTTTCCCTGCTCAGGCGGTGAAATATGATGGTGTCGTCCACCCTGTTGAGGAACTCCGGCCGGAATTGAGCTTTCAGAGATTCCATGACCCGCGACTCCATCTCCTGATAATCGCCCTCGCCCAGGTCCTGAATATACTGGCTGCCCGTGTTGGAGGTCATGATGAGTATGGTGTTCTTGAAATCCACCGTCCGGCCGTGCCCATCGGTAAGTCGGCCGTCGTCCATTATCTGGAGCAGTATATTAAACACGTCCTGATGGGCCTTCTCCGTCTCGTCCAGCAGGATCACCGTGTAGGGCCGCCTGCGCACGGCCTCGGTGAGGTATCCGCCCTCCTCGTAGCCCACGTAGCCGGGGGGAGCGCCCACCAGCCTGGAAACGGTGTGTTTCTCCATATATTCCGACATGTCGACGCGCACCATGGCCCCTTCGTCGTCGAACATGAACTCCGCCAGCGCCTTGGCCAGCTCCGTCTTACCCACGCCTGTGGGACCCAGGAAGATGAAGGAGCCGATGGGCCGATTGGGGTCCTGTAGACGGGCCCTGGCCCGCCTGAGAGCATTTGAGACGGACTTGATGGCTTCGTCCTGCCCCACGACGCGCTTCCTGAGAAGCGTCTCCATGCGCAGCAGTTTCTCTATCTCCCCCTCCATCATCCTGGAGACGGGTATACCAGTCCACTTGGAGACCACCTCGGCAATGTCTTCCTCATCCACTTCCTCTTTGAGCATTGGTGAGGAGGACTGGATTTCCGCCATTTCGACATTCGCTTCCTCCAGCTCCTGCTCCAGGCGGATGAGTGTTCCGTACCTGATCTCCGCCGCCCTCTCCAGGTCTCCGCTCCTCTGGGCGTCTTCTCCGGCCGCCCGGGCCTCTTCTATGCGTCCCTTGACGTCACGGATGCGCTTGATTATCCCTTTTTCGTTTTCCCAGCGGGCCCTTAGCTGCCCGTCTGTCTCCTTCAGGTCGGCAAGCTCTTTTTCGATGCGCTCCAGGCGCTCGCGAGAGGCGCTGTCCTTCTCCTTGGTGAGGGCCTGGCGCTCGATCTCTAGCTGCATGACCTTCCTGTTAACGGCGTCTATCTCTGTGGGCACGCTGTCTATCTCTATCCGCAGATGCGATGCGGCTTCGTCTATGAGGTCTATGGCCTTATCGGGCAGGAAGCGATCGTTGATATACCTGTGGGAAAGGGTGGCGGCGGCGACTATGGCTGAGTCCTTTATGCGCACACCGTGATGAACTTCGTAGCGCTCTTTGAGTCCCCGCAGGATGGAGATGGTGTCCTCCTCCGTGGGCTCCCCCACCTGCACCGGCTGGAAACGCCGCTCCAGTGCGGCGTCTTTCTCTATATGCTTGCGATACTCGTCGAGGGTGGTGGCCCCGATGCAGCGCAGCTCGCCCCTGGCCAGGGCGGGTTTGAGCAGGTTGGAGGCGTCTATGGCCCCCTCGGCGGCTCCCGCGCCCACTATGGTGTGCAGCTCATCGATGAACAGCACGACCTGCCCCTCAGCCTCCGCTATCTCCTTGATGACCGCCTTCAGGCGGTCTTCGAATTCGCCGCGATACTTGGTGCCCGCCACCAGGGCCCCCATGTCCAGGGCGACCAGCCGCTTGTCTTTCAGACCCTCGGGCACGTCTCCGTTCACGATGCGTTGTGCCAGGCCTTCCACTATGGCGGTCTTACCCACGCCCGGCTCGCCGATGAGCACCGGATTGTTCTTGGTGCGGCGGGAGAGCACCTGGACCAGCCTCCGGGCCTCTTCGTCCCGCCCGATGACCGGGTCCAGCTTTCCCCCGCGGGCCATATCCGTGAGATCTCGGGCGTAGCGCTGGAGCGCCTGATATTTTTCTTCGGGGTTGGGGTCGGTGACACGCTGTGTGCCCCTTATGTCTACCAGCGCCTTGAGAATCTGATCCCTGGAAACCCCCGCTTCTCTTAAAGCCGTCGCCGCCTCGCTTCCTTCCGCACCGGTCATAACCATGAGCAGGTGCTCGGTGCTGACGTAATCGTCCTTGAGCTGCTGAGCTTCATTCAGGGCATCGTCCAGAACCTTCTTAAGCTGCGGGGTTATGTAAAAACCGTCTCCGCCGCTGCTCACGCTCGGCTTCCGGCTCAGGCTCTCCTCAACGCTGTGCAGCAGACCGTCAACGGAGACACCGAGACGTTGGAGAAGCGGCCTGACGACTCCGTCCTCCTGCTTCAACAACGCAGCCAGCAGGTGCTCGATATCCACCGCCTGCTGGCCCCGGCCGTCCGCTATGGATTGTGCCTCCTGCAGGGCTTCCTGTGCTTTTATGGTGAATTTATCCAATCTCATTTAACTTTGTTCTCCCTTTATCCTAAAATATACCGTTACGAACTCACTCGTTTAAAGACACTCGCCGATTTTCCCGATCGCGGCAAGATGCCGCTCCTACGCCTTTGCAGAGGTTGTAGCAGCGCCTTCCAGGCGCGAATAGAATATATTCCTCCCTCTATACCACTCAAAGGTCTAAAACCCATCGAATACGCAATCCTGTCAACCCTTGATTTCTATCTGCTTGGGTTTGGTTTCTTCCACCTTGGTATGACCACTTCCAGCAGACCATCTTTGTATTTGGCCCGGACTTCCTCATGCCGGACGGCCCCGGGCAGAGTAAACGTTCGCTGGAATGCGCCATAAGGACGTTCCAGCCTGTGATAGCTCTCTTCCTCCACCTCGCTCCCACTTTTGCGCTCACCCTTGAGAACGAGAACGTTATCCCTTATTTCCAGCTGGATATCCTCCTGCTTCATGCCCGGCAGCTCCGCCTTAAGGATGATTTCGTTCTCGGTCTCGCAGATGTCCACCGCAGGGGACCAGACCCCACGGCTCAGGCCCTCTTCCTCCATAACGGGCCTGGAGAAAAATTCGTTGAAAACTCTGTTCATCCTTTCCTGAAGGGTCATAACGTCCTTGAAAGGCTCCCATCTCTTCAAGGCCATGGTCTTTCGCCTCCCTTTAAATAAAAGCCCAAAAGTCCTCGATTCCGAGACACCCTACCACGGTCAAACCGACAGAGAAATCGTAAAGATATACAACAATTAAGCAAACCGCGGCGTTTATAATCTACACTCAATATATAATATTAGTCTCTTATTGTCAAGTTATATGAAATAGTCTTATCTCATATGGTGTTTATTCAGGGAATCTAAGAAAAGGCGGGCGATGTACTCTTGCAGGTCGATGGGGTTTGAGGTATCCACTTCCTTATCGATGTTCTTAAGCGGTACTACGGCCTTGGCCATTGACCGGTGCCCCCCGGCGCTGCCGAGCTTGCCGAAGGCTTCTTTGACCACCTCCCCCGCGCTCCTGATGTAGCCCACGTTCCGAACGCTGATCACGAGCTCATCATCAACCAGGCCGGAGACCACGGCCCATTCCACACCTTCCACCTGTAGGCAGAAATCCGCGAACTGGGGGATCAGGTCTTCCCGGGCGCAGCGCTGAATGTGAGAGAAAAGGACTCTATCCCTAATAATTCTGTTTTTGAGCGCTTCGGCGAGGGGATCGAGCCCTTCCTGGGGCAACTCAGGGTGCTCTATCCTGCGGACGAGGTTATGATTGGCGTGGGGGTAGAGGTAGGTATAGGCGGCGACGTCGGCGCGGTCTGTCTCCCTTTCCAGGAGCAGGGTGTCGCTCTTTATGCCGTAGAGTAGGGCGGTGGCCAATTTATGGGTCAGTTTGGTATTTTCAGCCCTCAGATATTCGGTCATTATGGTGGACGTAGCGCCGTAATGCACTCTCAGATCCTGAAACACGGCATCATATTTTTCCACCTGGGGGTGATGATCTATAAGCACTTCGACCTGCGGGAATTCCCTTTGAAAATAGGGTGGCTGGACATCTACCATGACCAGCTTATTTCCCCCCTCGAGGAGTTCCTCCCTGAACGGTTCAACCTCTATTTCCAGCAGCTTTATCATGGCCAGGTTTTCGGGTCGCTCCACCCTCCCCAGAGAGGTCAGAGGGGCGGTGACTCTGTTTCGGCCGAGGAGGGTCCTCAGCGCCAGTCCGCTGGCGATGGAGTCCGGGTCGGGGTCGTTCTGCATGAGAATTACCACCTTGTCAGCGTCTTCCAGGATATTCTTTATGCGGTTCACCTTTTTCTGATTGTGCAGGTCCTCCACCGCGATGACCAGGCCCTCGCTGCACAGGCTGGGCAGGGTGACGGAGCGCATGGAGGGGTATTCATCCGCTGATAATCCCTCCGGCCCTGCCAGAACCAGTACGGAGGTCTCCGGGGAAACGGCGTGAAGGACCTTGAGGATTTTTCTCAGCACGGTTGATTCCGTGATGTGGACCACCACTGTATCTTCGGCTGAAAGATGCAGCGGCTGATACATCCCGGGGTCCGTCATATCGCCGTATCGAACTCTGTGCCCCCGATCGGATATACTGTGTTTCAAACCCGGAGAACCGGCCAGGAAAAGGGGCTTTAACCGGTGGAAAGACTCGTCGCCCAATATCTGGAGGAGCGTATCATCCTTAAGTATGACAAAATATCTCATATCTCTTCCTTAAGCCCTCTTCCCGCAAAAGCTTTTTCATATTTGTTTTCATACCGATAGAGGGCGTTCCTGCCCTCTTTATATACCGGGATAGGTACAAAACGTTTAAAGGGGATATTCAGGGGGATAAGGGACATGCTTCGGTCTACAACTTATTATGCGATACTATGCAGTGCCGCCAACCTGATATTTACGAACCGTCCGGAGGGCACACCGTCTCCTATCAGGTAATAGGCTTTTCTATGCCGCATTCCTTGAGTATTTCTCGCAGTTGATCCCCTCCTATAGTCTCTTTATCCATGAGCTCTGAAGCTAACTTTACCAGTGCGCTCTTGTTCTCGGCGAGCTTGGCACTCACCAGCTCGTAAGTCTCGTCGATTATGCGCTTCACCTCTTTATCGATTTCCTGAGCGGTGTGCTCGCTGTAGCCCCCGTTGCGCATGAAGGGGTTGTTGGGGAAAATGGGATTTTTCTCCTTCTCAAAGCTCATGGGGCCCAGGCTGCTCATACCGTAATCGGTCACCATCCTCCTGGCGATGTCGGTCGCCCGCTGGAGGTCGTTTTGCGCGCCCGTGGAAACCTCTTCGAAGATAATCTCCTCGGCTGCGCGACCGCCCAGGAGAACTGAGAGCTTGTCTATGAGCTCCTGTTGAGTCATGAGGTACCTGTCCTCGGTGGGGAGTTGCAAGGTATAACCCAAAGCCGCCAACCCCCTGGGCACGATGGAGACCTTGTGCACGGGGTCTGTGGTGGGGAGCATTTCAGCCATCAGGGCATGACCGCACTCATGATGGGCCACGATCTCCTTCTCATGCCTGTTCATGACCCGGTTTTTCTTCTCCAGGCCGGCCAGGATACGGTCTATGGCCTCCTCAAAATCCTGCATGCCCACCTCGTTCTTACCCTTGCGGGCGGCCAGCAGGGCGGACTCGTTGACGATATTGGCCAGGTCGGCCCCCACCAGACCGGAGGTCCGAGCGGCCACTGTTTTCAGGTCCACCTCCGGGGAGAGCTTCACGTGCCTGGCATGAATACTCAGTATGGCATCTCTGCCGTTAAGGTCCGGGCGGTCCACCAGAACCTGCCGATCGAACCTGCCCGGGCGCAGGAGGGCGGGGTCCAGTATCTCAGGGCGGTTGGTGGCGGCCATTATGATCACGTTGGTTCCGGTATCGAAGCCGTCCATCTCAACCAGGAGCTGATTGAGGGTCTGCTCCCGCTCGTCGTGCCCGCCCACGGGGTTCATGCCCCTGGCTTTTCCCAGGGCGTCCAGCTCGTCTATGAACACTATGCAGGGGGCCTTCTGCTGGGCCTGCTGGAAAAGGTCTCGCACGCGGGCGGCCCCCACGCCAACGAACATCTCTACGAATTCAGAACCGCTAATGTTGAAAAAGGGGACCCCCGCTTCACCGGCCACCGCCTTGGCCAGGAGGGTCTTGCCGGTCCCGGGGGGCCCCACCAGCAATGCGCCCTTGGGTATCTTCCCCCCCAGTTTCCTGAACTTGTCAGGTGTGCGCAGGTATTCCACTATTTCTTTGAGCTCTTCTGTGGCCTCTTCTACGCCGGCCACATCCTCGAAAGTCGTCCTCTCCTTGTCCTGGGCGTAGAGCCTGGCCTTGCTGCGGCCGAAAGTCATCACCCCCGCTCCGGGGTTCATCCGCTTGAAGACCACGCCCCAGATGAGAAAAATTATTACGAGGGGGACCACCCATCCCAGAACCCCTCTGAGCAAGGGGCTCTCGTACTGTCCCGAATAGTTTACGTTCTTTTCCTCGAGCTGTTCGACCAGGGAGGGGTCTTCCACGCGGACTGTGGAAAAACGTACCGGCTCCTCTTCATCACTATAATAAAAGCCCTTTATCATCTTGGAATCGATGACTACTTTTTCAATTTTTCCCTCACTGAGCTGTGTTTTGAAGTCGCTGTAGGAGAGCTTCACGATGGGAGGGGTCGCAATATAATTCTGCAGGATGATCATAACCATGAAAGCTATGAGCAGGTACCATATAGAAAAAGGGGCTTTTCCTTTCATCTCAAGCCCTCTCGCTGAACCGGGAAAGCTCCTGC
This sequence comes from Nitrospinota bacterium, assembly GCA_030620925.1. GTDB lineage: Bacteria > JAUXIQ01 > JAUXIQ01 > JAUXIQ01 > JAUXIQ01 > JAUXIQ01. Next base: position 3,515 of record JAUXIQ010000036.1, on the reverse strand, counting down.
GTCATCCGCGCTCCCCCCTCTTAGAATGTATTTGAAAAAAAACCCTTTGTTTTGCATGATCCCCCGCTATTATCTCAATTTAAATATAGGATGTGAGCATGATTTTATCAATTTCTTTGCTATACACACCCGCATCCGCCACCTGCTGCTAATGCCTATACCTCCCGGCTCCACTTCTCCCCGGGGAATGGTGCCCGGGCGCTCCATTCGACTATCATGACGAGACTTCTTCCTGACATCACGCCGAAGATGAACCTTCTTTAAATATATGCCGCATCTCACTGAGGAGTATGATGTTTTTGTAAAGAAAAACTAGCATCCGCCCTCAAAAAAAATCCCCCGCCCTCAATTATAGGGCGCGGGGGAACACCACCAAAAAAACGACGAATACACTTCGGCTCAAGGCCGAACCTGACCGTCTTCAACGCGAATGCGATTTCATTTGAGGCACATACTGAAAAAAGAGGAAAATAGACCCTCTTTACCCCTTGGGGTACCACGACCCATCTAGGTCGTTGTCGTTTTTTTCCTGCCTCGCTTCCGACCTCTGCGTTTCCCTTGAGCTAAATATACTGCTATTACATTACCAGACCGTCTGGTGCTTATGTTCTTCCCCGCAATCAGGGCGGCTTTTTTGAGATTATTTCTTATGGTGTTAATATTCTCTCCTTTGTCGCATATTACTTTGCAACCTACATCCGGAGATAGCCTGGAAATATAAACCATATATTCTTCCAGTTTTTTCATTCTTTGCGGAGAAACTCCTATGGTCTTTTTCAGTTCCTCCATTTCCACCGTTTCAAACCTCGGCATTGTCTCCCTCCTTTCAAGAAGTTATTTTTTCTGTTTATAGAAAAACGGCTTCCGAAAGTCAAGAAAAAACTAGCCGGTAAAACATTTTTTTCAAGACGATAACAAGACCCCGTATAAATATATTACGTTGGTTTTAATATGTTAGAGTCATCCGGCTTGATATTTCAAAGCCTTTAACCGATAAGCTCAGAAATTCATTGCAATTAAATCAAAATACGCAAGAAGAAGGTAAACATAACGCTCAAACGCCATGTCATCATATTCATTTATTATCCTATTCCAATTCTTTCTCTATCCCTTGCATACTTAACTTTAAGGGGAAAAATATTTACATGTATTTAAAAAAATATGTTCCCCATGCCCATATTTCAATTTTGTTTATTTTTAAGTCCAGCACTCATTTTATTACCTGTCCGTTCATCCCTTATACAAAAAATTATACAATTTTCGAACAGTTTCATCAGCCTGCGAATCGAAGCGATCCGTACGAATTACTTGAGCCGCTCGGTAAACTACTCTGGTTAGCGATAGGATATTCATGAAACGTTCCCTTGAACAATATACGCCTTATCGATTTCTATTCAATTTTTCATCAGTATAACACAGAAAACCACAGCGCTAGAGGAGTAATAAACCCCTTCATCCGGCTACTTCTTTAACATGACTAAAAACCTCACGTCGGTATGGTAATAAACTGCATCCTGCATCTTCATTGCTGGAATAGGCACCCTATATGGCCTCATCGTTCAAACATCTGGAACTAAAATATCCATTATGATATAGTTCCGAAAATAAGACCCCCCTATTGCTTTTTCAAAATGACGCATTGATTATAGAATTGAAGATGAGAAAGGAGTTTAAGCTATGCTGGAAGGGATCGAAAACCTCTCTATTATGAGTTTTGAAATATCCCCGGAACAGGGCGAGTTACTAAAAACCGTGGACAGGGCCTGCCAGAAGATCCGCCCCATAGAGGACAGGTGCTACCTGGAAGGCCGCCACAACGAAGAGGCCATATCCATCTTAAAGGAGGCCAACCTGCTGGGCCTGCCAATTTCCGTCAAATACGGGGCTGGACAGGGCGCCGACCTGCTCACCTACCTCCTGGCCATGGAGCGCATAGGAAAGGAGGGTTGTTCACTGGCCACCTTCCTCTCCGCGCATACCTCCATCGGCCAGAAGATAATCCAGGAGTGGGGCACCGAGGAGCAGAGGGAAAGATACCTCCCCCTGACCACCACCGGCGAAAAGATCATGGCTTTCGGCCTCACCGAGCCCGACGCGGGGAGCGACCCCGCCTCAATGAAGACCAGCTTCCACGAGGACGGCGACAACTTCATCCTCAACGGGAGCAAATGCTGGGTATCCAACGCCGACATAGCCGGCGTGATCACCACCTACGCCAGAGACAAGAATGACGGGCGCATATCGGCTTTCATCGTGGACAAAGAGGAATCCCCCTTCACCACCCAGGAACAGAAGCACAAGATGGGCCTGGTTACATCAGATACCGGCGAGATATTCTTCGACAACTGCGCCGTGCCCAGAAGAAACCTCCTGGGCCCCAGGGGGAAAGGGCTCAGCGTGGCCCTCTCCACGCTCATGAACGGCAGGCTGAGCGTGGCCGCCAGGTGCGCGGGAGTAATAGAAGACTGCATCAATGAATGCGCTGAATACTCGAAGCAGAGGGTGACCTTCGGGAAACCGCTGGCCAAACAGCAGCTCATCCAGCGCCACATAGCCAAGATGAGCACCCACCTCAGGGCATCCAAGCTCATGACCTACGAGGCCGCGGTCTTAAAAATGCTAGCCTACGAGGAGGGGAGCACAACCCTCAGGGATGAAGCCGATAAGCTCATCTCCCAGGCCAAGTATTTCGCCACCAACGCCTCCTTCGATGCGGCGAACCGGGCGGTACAGATTTTCGGCGCCAACGGCTACTCCTTCGAAAACCGCGTGGCCCGGCACCTATGCGACTCCAGGGTCACCATGATATTAGAAGGGGCCAACGAGATACTGGAACTGAAGATAGCCACCTCTGTACTGGGGAAGGAATACTCGGCCTTCAGTTAGATCGCAAACGGTAAAGGCACTGCGCATAGCATCGGCGACTGTGAACAGAAACGACGGCAAAATTTAAATATACTTAAATTTTGCTTGACCCTTCACCGATATTCCCAGTATAATTGGGACATGGCTGAACTTCTTGCACCTCAGACTCAAAATAAAACAGTCCATCGTTGCCAGAGTTGCAGCAGAAGCAAGGACAAGCTGGTCTGGATAGACGCCAGGTACGGGGAAGGAATAATCGGAGGCTATGTGTGCCTGAAGTGCATACAGAGCCTGGAGGATGACCGCTCCATTTCCAACTTCACCGTAGACTGGAAAGACGTCAAACCATAACCGGCAATCCCCCATCAGGCTCACACAGCCGCCACCCTCACTTAGCCCTGGCCGATTTGAGGAATTCCTTGTAGCGCCACATCCTGCAGACCGCCATGGAAGCCTTCTCTACCGTGGCGTAGGCGGGTATTTGTATTTCGTGCACCCGCTTGACGAAATCTATGCGCTCCGCCTCAAGTTCGGCCCTGTTCTCCACCACCCTGGGAAGAACGCAAATCACAGGCTTCTCACAGCCCTTCTTCAGCTCCCGCAGAATCTCCATCATGGCCTTTACGTAGGCTTCCCTGTCCCCCGCCGGT
>JAUXIQ010000065.1 GCA_030620925.1 Nitrospinota bacterium | reverse complement strand
TGGCCATGAACTACCCTGAGGGCGTTTCAAAAGAAGAGGTGGACGAGTGGTACTTCGGGCACCATGTGCCGCTGGCGGCCAAAATGCCCGACTTGCTCCGCTACGTTACCTATACCAGCACCAAAGCGCCGGGAGATAAGGAGCCTTCGTTTTACAGATACACGGAACTATGGTGGCATGACCAGGAAGCCCTCCTCTCGGCGTTCGCCTCACCACAAGGCCAGGCCGTGACCGAGGACACCGTGGACTCCGACGGTTCCCACAGGTTGATAATGGATACTCCCTTTTTCGGCGGCCCTGTGATGCTCGGTTTTGAGATAAACGTAGTCTGAGGAAAGTGGTTCAGACAGGGTAATGGACTGAAAGTGTTAAGAGAAATTCTTGTTGCAATATTATTTCTACTGGTATAAATTGATGCGTAAAGGGGTCTACTTAGAAAATAAGGTGGGCTGGTGCCCACTTTTTGTTTTATCTGGAGCTTTTTTGTCTTTATACTTCGGAGGGGAAATTGGGGTCTGAGCCGTAGGTTTGGTTCAAAAAAGACTCAGGTTATTTACAGATGAGCGCGTTATTTGACGTAGAGGAGAAGGTGCGGAACCTGGTGGAGCCCATCCTGGAGTCGGAAGGGTTGGAACTAGCCTATCTGGAATTTAAAAAGGGTCGTGGCCGCTGGTATCTTCGCATTTTTATAGACAAAGAGGACGGGGTAACCGTTGACGACTGTGCGAGTATAAGCAGTCAGGTGAGCCATACTCTCGATGTCGAGGACGTAATAACCGGTCCGTATACACTGGAAGTTTCATCGCCCGGCCTGGACAGGCCGTTATGGAGACGTGAGGATTACAATAAGTTCAACGGCAGGATGGTGAGGATAAACACTTACGCGCCGATAGAGGGAAGGAAAGTCTTCGTGGGCAGGCTGAAAGGGCTGGAAGAAGAGAGGGTAGTTGTAGTAGTAGATGACGACGTCGTTTCAATTCCTTTCACCCAGATATCGAAAGGGAAATTAGAGGTCGAGTTTTAGTAATCGCTGCAAGCGAATCGGCCTTTTCGGATGCGTGAACATACAACATATTAGATGTATGAGATGACTCTGGGTATTTCCTCATCAGAGGGAAAGCGTTATGGTCAGCCAGGAAATAATTCACTTTATAGAGCAGATAGGCAGGGATAAGGGCCTGGATAAAGAAGTAATTATCGATGCCATAAAGGCAGCCATATTATCGGCGGCCAGGAGGCGGTACGGCGCTCAGGATTCCCTGGAAGTGGACATGGACTCCGAGACGGGTAAAATCTACCTGTACGCCATTAAAGAAACCGTAAAAAAAGTCGCCGATCCCGGTAAGGAAATCGCTCTGAAAGATGCTAAAGAGTTGGAAGCTGATGCCCAGATAGGCGATGAGATAAAAATCCCTCTGGAGACGGAGGAATTCGGCCGTATCGCCGCGCAGACTGCAAAGCAAGTCATCCTGCAGAGGGTCCGCGAGGCGGAACGAAAGCGGATTTTTGACGAATATCAGAACAGAGAAGGTGAGCTGGTCGGCGGGGTGGTCCTGCGTCAGGAGAAAGGTAATGCCATAATCGACCTGGGGAGGACGGAAGCCCTATTGCCCAAGCGGGAACAGGGTTTCAGGGAGAATTTCAGGAAAGGAGAACACGTCCGGGCATATTTGCTGGAAGTCAGGGATCCCGGTAAGGGCCCTCTGATCATACTCTCCCGCACGCACCCTGAATTCCTGATCAAGCTGTTCGAGCTGGAGGTCCCGGAGATAGGCGAGAAGATAGTGGAAATCAAGAGCGCAGCCCGGGAGCCCAGCGGACGGTCGAAGATCGCCGTTATCTCCCACGATGAAGAGGTGGACCCCGTGGGGGCTTGTGTGGGTATGCGAGGTTCGCGGGTGCAGGCGGTCGTGCAGGAGCTGAGAGGGGAGAAGATAGATATCATAGAGTGGAACGAGAATCCGATGGTTTTCGTGAAGAACGCCCTGAGCCCTGCCGAAGTTAAAAAGGTAAACGTTGACGAAGAAAATCAATCCATGGAGGTCATCGTAGAAGACGATCAGCTATCACTGGCCATAGGCAAAAAAGGGCAGAACGTACGGCTGGCCACCAAGCTGACCGAGTGGAGGATAGACATAAGAAGCTTCACCGATATTGAACAAGCCGGCTCTCCCTCAGAGCAGGATGCAGAAGATGAAGCAGAAGGAGTGGGAGGTGAAGCAGAGGAAGTGGCCACAGCGGAGCAAGCGGAAGAAGAGACCCCCACGGAGGAGGTAGAGGAAGAAGCTCCAGCGGAGGAAGCGGAAAAAGAGACCTCCGCGGAGGAGATAGAGGAAGAGGCCCCCGCGGAGGAAGCTGAGGAAGAGACCCCCGCGGAGGAGGTAGAGGAAGAAACTCCTGAAGAGGAGGGTGATGAAGATCAACCGGAGGAATCTGAAGAACCTTCGCAGCCTGAAGAAGAAGACAAGGAGTGAACGCTGAACAGTTATGAAGAACAGAGCTTCCTCCACACCGCTGAGGACCTGTGCGGCATGCCGCGAGAAGAGGGAGAAGGCGGGTCTCATCAGGTTTTGCCCGGGGCAGGAGGGGAGGCTGGAAATAGACCTGATGGAGATAAAACCCGGGCGAGGCATTTACCTTTGCCCTGATGCTGTGTGTATAGACGGTGCCGTGAAAAACGGCGATCTCCTGCGGGGACTCAAGGGCAAGATCAACGATGAGGAAACCGAAGAGCTTTCGGATAAGATTCTCACCACCTTGAAAGAGGAATTGCAGAAGCTTCTGCCAGGCGTGGTGGATTTGGATAGTGATAAGGATGCGACGGATATGACAGCTTCCCTTTCTCAGAATAAAAAAGCGGAAAGGACTAGAAAGTTATGGTATATATATCGAAGCTTAAAAGATAAAGATAATGTGTGAGGCGTTTCGGCGGGGATTTAGCTTAAGGAGAATCACCGCGGGCGATATATGCAGAGAGATTTGGAGGTAGCCGGGTGGCTAACGTAAGGATACACGAACTGGCCAAGCAGTTGGGCCGACCGAGCAAAGAGTTTGTGGAGGAGCTCAAAAAGCGGGGCTTTGAAGTCAAGAGCTACATGAGCACCGTGGATGAGGAGACCGCCAAGCTCATGACGGAAGCTTTTGCGCCCAAAAAGAAAGCCAGACCGACGGCTAAGGAGAAAGAAGCCAAGGCCCCTGCGAAAAAGACGCCAGCTAAAGCAGAGAAAAAACCCCCGGCCAAGGCCAAAAAGAAAGCCCCCGAAAAGGCGGTTAAAGAAAAAGAGAAACCTGCGAAACCGGTTAAAAGCAGAACCGGGGGGAAAGCGAAGGCCGAACCCGCGGCGGAAAAGTCTGTTGCAGAGGTGAAGGCAAAGCCTGAGAGAAAAGTGAAGGTTAAGGAAGAGGCCAAAGAAGAAAAGGCAGCACGCCCCCGCAAAGCGAGCAAGCGGCGGGAGGCGCCACAGCCTGAGGCCGCACCCGTTGCCACGGCTGTTGAAGAGCCTCCGGTAGAGGAGGTTCCAGAAGAGGTGGAAGAGCTTCTTGTGGAGGAAGTTCCCGTTCGGGCAGTAGAGCCTCCGGTAGAGGAGGTTCCCCTTCAAACGGTTACTCTGGCAGAGGCCATTACCGTCAAAGAACTGGCGGAAAAACTGGAGGCCAAGGCCAACGATGTAATCAAGACTTTGATGCAGATGGGGCAGATGGCCAATATAAATCAGGTCCTCGATTTCGATACTGCCAGAGGGGTAGCCGAGAATTACGGTTTCCAGGCCGAGATGACGGTTGTGGAAGTAGAAGAAGAAGTTGAAGAGGAAGTTGATGAAGCATTAGAGCCCAGGCCGCCGGTGGTTACCGTTATGGGGCACGTAGATCACGGCAAGACCCGCTTGCTGGATTCCATACGCGAGACCAACGTGGCGGAAAAAGAGATGGGCGGCATCACCCAGCACATAGGCGCATCGGTGGTGGAAATGGACAAGGGGCAGGTAGTTTTTCTGGATACCCCCGGCCACGAAGCTTTCACCGCCATGAGGGCCCGCGGCGCCCAGGTTACTGATATGGTGGTCCTGGTGGTGGCCGCCGATGACGGTGTGATGCCTCAGACCAGGGAGGCCATAGCGCACGCCCAGGCAGGAGACGTGCCCATTTTGGTGGCCGTAAATAAGATAGACAAACCGGATGCCCAGCCGGAAAGGGTGAAGCAGCAACTGACCGAGCTGAAACTTGTTCCCGAAGAATGGGGAGGGGAAACCATCTTCTGCGAGATTTCCGCCAAGGAAAAGATAGGCATAGATGAGCTGCTGGAAATGATTCTGCTCCAGGCTGAGATCATGGAGCTTCAGGCGAACCCGATCCGACCGGCCCGCGGCACGATAATTGAGGCCAAGCTGGACAAAGGGCGGGGCCCGGTGTGCACCGTGCTGGTTCAGGAAGGCACCCTGAAAGTGGGGGATTCCTTTGTGTGCGGCCTTGAATACGGCAAGGTACGGGCCATGTTTTCAGATCACGGCACGCGCCTTCACGAAGCCCCCCCTTCAATACCGGTGGAAGTGTTGGGGTTATCCGATGTGCCCAAGGCCGGAGATATCTTCCAGGTAGTGGAAGAGGAGAGAAAGGCCCGGCAGATAGGCGCCCTCAGGCAACAGAAGTATCGCGAAGAGGCGCTGTCGGCAAGCAATCGTATTACGCTGGACGACCTTTATGAGCGAATCATAGAAGGGGAAATCAAAGAACTCAACGTGGTACTCAAGGCAGACGTCCACGGTTCCCTGCAGGCCATCTCCGAGGCCCTGGAGAAGTTGAGCACCGAAGAGGTTAAAGTAAACATAATTCACGGCTCGGTGGGGGGGATAAGGGAGACGGACATCGGGCTGGCCTCCGCTTCGGAAGCGGTGGTCATCGGTTTCAACATCAGGCCGACCCCCCAGGCTCTTGAAATGATCGAACGTGAAGCTGTGGACGTGAGGCTTTACTCCGTGATCTACGACCTCATATCAGAGGTCAAGGCGGCCATGGAAGGCCTCCTGGACCCTGTAATCAAGGAAGTGATGTTGGGACGGGCGGACGTCAGGGAAACTTTTAACATCTCCCATGTGGGCACGATAGCCGGTTGCTACATCACTGACGGCATAATGCGACGCGGCACTAACATGAGGATTATCAGGGACGACATAGTGGTTTATGAAGGCAAGATGGGTTCCTTGAGGCGGTTCAAAGAAGACGTTCAAGAAGTATCATCCGGCTACGAATGCGGAGTGAACGTGGAAGGCTATAACGATATAAAGATGGGAGACGTCCTGGAAGCTTTCGAGCTTCAAGAAGTGAGTAAGAAATTGTAACTCTGAGCGCGCCCCTCAAACCAAATTCATCCTGATGGTTATTACGGCCATGGTGGTCGGTATACTGACAGTTGAGTTCTATATACCCGGGAACAACTCCCTCAAGGAAAAGAGGCGATTGCTGAAGAGCCTTATCCAGAGGGTGAAGAACAAGTTTAACGTTTCCGTGGCCGAGGTTGGAGAGAACGATAAATACAGGAAAGCGGTGTTAGGGGTTGCGGTAGTGAGCAACCAGAGATCGCACGCCGATGCCGTCCTGAACCATGTGGCCGATTTCATGGAGAGCAACGGCCACATGGAGATAACCCATCTGGAAACAGAGCTGCTTTAAGGGTCTATATAGATGCAGGGTAAAAGGTCTTTGCGGGTCAGAGAGCTCCTGCAACAGGAATTATCATACCTGTTTACCAGGAAAATGAAAGACCCCAGATTGGAGTCTGTGACGGTAACCAGGGTGGAAATGACCGATGACATAAAATACGCCAGGGTCTACGTCAGTGTTTACGGAAGGGAAGAAGAAAGGGATGAGGTCATGAAGGCCCTGGAAGGAGCCACCGGTTTTATCAGAGGCCAGTTGGGGAGAAAGCTCAGGATTAAGCAGGTCCCCGAGCTGGCTTTCAGGCTTGATGATTCGGCGGAGTATAGCGTAAAAATAAGCAAGATGTTGAGGGATCTGGGGGTGAGCGATAGTGAGGATGCAGCCCCATAACGAGCTGTGGGCCTTTACCTCATAGAGTTTACGGTTGAGCTTATTATTCCCTGGTGAGTGAGAGAGAAAAGGTGTTGGAAGGAGTTATAAATCTCAATAAGCCCGCCGGGCTCTCATCGCAGCAAGCGGTAGGCAGAGTCAAAGGGATTCTGGGGGCAAAACGAGCCGGACACGCCGGCACGCTGGACCCCCAGGCCACGGGAGTGCTGGTGGTTTGTGTGGGAAGGGCGACGAAGATAACCCCTTTTCTAATGAACACCACCAAGGGTTACAGGGCACGATTGAAGCTGGGAGAGGAGACGGATACCCAGGATGCCTGGGGGAAAGTGGTTAAGAGCGATCAGGTGCCTCCCCTGGAGCGGAGTCAGGTGGAAGCCGCCCTCAAACAGTTGGAGGGCGAGTCGGCGCAGATGCCTCCCATGTATTCCGCCCTCAAGGTTAAGGGGGAACGTCTGTACCGGCTGGCGAGGAGGGGCCTGGAAATAGTGAGAGAGCCCAGAAAAGTCTACGTTTACTCCCTGGCGCTAGAAGAGTTCTCGTCACCCTTTGCGCGGTTTAATGTCTTCTGCTCCAGCGGCACCTATGTACGAACGTTATGCCACGATGCCGGCAGGCTCCTGAGTTGCGGGGCGCATCTTACGGCACTGGAGAGGTTTTCGGTGGGCGGATTCAACATAAGAGAAGCCTTTACGATTGAAGCGCTTGAGGATTTAGCCCGAAGGGACAGGCTGGAAGAAGCTATTGTTTCCATGGATCAAGCCCTTTCCTTCCTGCCCGCGTTCACCGTGAAAGAAGAGTACGTGGAACACGTGCTCCACGGTGCTGCGGTTCAGGTGGGCTGGGCGGCGGAGGCCAACGGCGCTTTTGTCCGGGGGGACTCTGTGCGGGTGAAATCGCCCGGCAGCCGTCTGCTGGCCGTGGGAGAGGCCGTTGTGGACAGCAAACAGATAGTCGAGGAAGAAGAGGGCAGCCAGGCTCTCAAAATGAAGAGAGTTCTGGCTGCCTCTCTCCTTTGAAGTTGCTTTACAAAGAGGCGAATAAATTATAAAAGAATAATAATTGTATGTTTGTTATTACTTCTGATATAACGCCACCGTAGATTGATGGAGAGTTGAGAGATGACGCTCACCAAAGAGAGGAAATCGTCATTGATAGATGAGTTCAGATTACACGACAAAGATACCGGCTCCCCTGAAGTCCAGATAGCTATCTTGAGCGAAAAGATAGCCTACCTCACGGAGCACTTTAAGGTTCATGCCAAGGATCACCACTCCAGGAGGGGGCTGTTGAAGATGGTGAGCAAGAGGAGAAAACTGCTCGACTATCTGAAATCGAAGGACATTAACCGCTACAGTGAAGTGATCCAGCGGTTAGGCATCAGGAAGTAATGGCCCTTGAGCCAAAACGTCGCCGGGGGAGTTGGAAATCCCTCTGCATATGGAGGAACAATTTTGACAGAGCGGAAGGTAGAGAGTGAAGTAGGTGGCAGAACCCTGATATTGGAAACGGGTCTGATAGCCAAGCAGGCGCAGGGTTCAGTTTTGGTCACCTATGGGGATACGGTGGTGCTGGCCACCGCCGTGGCGGAGGGAGAGTGGAAAGAACCGATCGACTTTCTTCCGCTGACCGTGGATTACCGGGAGAGGGCTTACGCCGCCGGGAAGATACCCGGCGGTTTTTTCAAGCGAGAAGGGCGTCCCGGCGAAAAAGAGGTGCTGACCAGCCGTTTGGTGGATCGCCCCCTGAGGCCGCTTTTCCCCGACGGTTACTTCAAAGAGACCCAGGTTCTCTTAACCGTTCTTTCCGCAGACCAGACCAACGACCCTGATATACTCTCCATCATCGGAGCCTCGGCGTCGTTATACATCTCACCTATACCTTACAATGAGGCCGTAGGTGCGGTTAGGGTGGGCCGGCTCGACGGCCAATTCATCGTAAATCCCACCTATGAACAATTAGATGAGAGCACCTTGAATCTGGTTGTCGCCGGGACGAAGGACCACATCGTCATGGTTGAGGGCGGGGCCAGGGAGGTGCCCGAAGAGGTCATACTGGAGGCCCTGGCCTTAGCTCAGGACACTCTCAGGCCCATCATCGAGATGCAGGAAGACCTGAGAAGCCAATTGGACGTGGAAAAAGAAAGTGCGCCGGAAATACTATCAGACCCCGGGCTGGAGGCGCAAGTCAAGGGAATGGCCCAGGAGGAGATACGACAGGCGGTAACCCTCACCGGTAAAATGGAGCGTCAGAAACAGATAGACACTGTGAGGGACAAGGTGCTTGACGCACTGGAAGCAGAGGATAACGGTAACGCAAACACCGTTAACAACATATTGGACAGCGTGGAAAAAGAGGAGGCCCGCCGTCTTATCACGGAAAAAGGTGTGCGCCCCGATGGGCGCGGACTGAAGGATATCAGGAGTATATGGGGCAAGGTAAGTGTGC
>JAUXIQ010000088.1 GCA_030620925.1 Nitrospinota bacterium | reverse complement strand
TCTTCCCCGTGGTCGGGCTTGCAACCGCCCTTCTCATCCCATCGACCAGGGAACCTTATGCTCTTAAAACAACGAGGCACCGCAGGGCCGTAGATGCGGATATTAAGAGCGGGAACAAAGGATTCCAGCAGCGCGCGTCGGGCGTAAGGGAGAGGATGCGGGAGATGGACGAAGCCGCAAACCGACTGAATAAACGACTTCAGGAAGTGGGAAAACATCTGCGAGGAAGCGACCTCTATCGAATAGAACGCAGGCGGAGCAGGCTCCGACGCAGGCTCAACTGGACGCCCGAGAGTGAGCATAGAACCGAGATTAACGCCGAGATGGAGGCTCTGGAAGAAGAATTAATCACCAGGAAACAACTGGAGGAGAAGGCGGGAAAGCTCAGGAAGCAATTGATGAACACCGCAGCGGTGGCGGAAAAACTCAGCCACAGGATAAAACGCCTCAGCTTCGGGGCGGAAGACGCTGCCCCTTCAGAAGAGGAACTACAAGAGATCATCGAGGAAGTAAACATTGAGGTGGAAGCGTTGGAAGAGCTCCACCGAAAGACGGAGTGATTAAGATTTGTTGCGGTCGTTTATCGCCTGTTTTCGCCGCAATCAGCCGTGCTTATCTTTCAGCTCCTGAAGCCCTTTCATTATCTCCCGGCTGATATCCATATACATGCCCTTATATTTTTTGGATGAGTAATATCGTTCCAGGTCAAGGGGTTTACCGTAATAGACTGTAATGGGCTTGAAACGAAACATCTTTGCGTCTTTGGGATAAACCTGGTCCGTTCCCGTAATGTAGACGGGCACCACGGGAGCTTTGGACATATAGGCCAACATCCCCACCCCCGGCCGCGCTTCGAGGAGTTGTTTGCCGTCGCCGCGCGTGCCTTCGGGGAACATGAGCACTATCTTTTCATCCTTCAGAAAATTAAGGGCCATTCGCAGCGCTCGCCTGTCCATTACGTCGCGGGCGATGGGGAAGCTCTGGACGCTGCGCAGCCACCAACCGAAGACGGGCCGATCGAAGAGCTCTCTTTTGGCGGCATAATTGACCTTGCGCCACAGCGCGGTGCCTATTATCGCCGGATCAAAATAGCTTACATGGTTGGGAGCGAGTACCACCGGCCCCTTGCGCGGTACATTTTTCCGCCCGTAAGCCCGCATTCGAAAAAAAATGGACGCTATCACGAAGAAAAGCGCGTGGGAAAAATGATAGAGCAAGCCATATCCTCCATATCAGCCCTGATGAGTAAAGAACCCGCAGAGAAACCCCTCATCTTGAGATGCAGTGATTTTGATGGAGGCCCATCCGCGGAGCGGAATCTTAAGTCTGTAAAGATATACAATACAACATTCAAGCTATCCTTTGAAGGGGAAAATCTCAGAAACCGGCCGACACACCGGTTCTGGAGCACTCAATAGAGGTAGGTTCATCGAATTTCAGCAACTATTGAAAGAAATTAAGGGGTTTTTTTAATTTTCCCTTGACATAGTGCACCCATTTCGCTTATATGTTACAAGCTATTACAACCAAAACCATATATTATTAAAGAACAAGTTCGAAATTCAGCGGACAGCCCGGAATAGATTAAGGGGGAATAAAAAGTAATGGAAGACGTCATCCAGGCAGTCACCAACGGGGTCGCCACCGGCAGCATTTATGCTCTTGCCGCTCTGGCTTTCATCATCATCTTCAAGTCCACAGACGTGATTAACTTCGCCCAAGGTGACATGATGATGATAAGCGCCTTCATAAGCTTCTCCCTGTTACAAGTAATGCCTACCTGGGCCGCGGTGATTCTCACCCTGTTAATCTCAGGCGCCTTCGGATATGGGCTTGAACGCGGCGTCATCAGACCCATTATGGATACCCCGGTGTTTACCATCGTTATCGCAACCCTTGGACTTGCTTCGGTATTACAAGGAGGAGCGGGGCTTATCTGGACTTTCGACGTGGTCGTCTATCCCCCTCTTTTCACCATGGACGCCTTCAAGATAGGTAACATAGCCTTCACACCCTTGAGCCTCTGGATCATAGCCATCTCCATGATGATTGTGGCGGCGCTATCGCTGTTCTTCAAATTCACCAAAATGGGCACCGCCATGAGGGCTGTCGCCCAGAATAGAACGGCCTCCTCGCTCATGGGCATCGGGGTTAAAAACATATTCAGCATGACCTTCATCATCAGCGCCAGCATCGGAGCCGCGGCGGGGATTCTGGCCGCTCCCATCCTCTACCTGTGGCCGGCAATGGGGCTGGTCCTCATCAAATCGTTTGCGGGCATTATTCTGGGCGGCTTCGGGAGCATACCCGGCGCCATAGTGGGATGCATGATTATCGGCGCCGCCGAAAACCTGTCGGTCCTCTATCTCCCGGCCCAGTTCAAACATATTTTCGCGTACATCATCCTCCTGGCCGTACTGGTGATAAGACCGAGTGGCATCTTCGGCGTAATGATAAAGAAAGTTTAGCTTCCACAATAGTCTCGGAATCAAGGAAGGACACTCATGGAAAAAGTGATAACCAAACAATCATTAAAGTGGATGTTACCCATTATTATCGTCCTTTTGGTGGTACCCGCCCTTCCTTTCGTGCTGGACTACTATGTATTCATACTGTCTCTGATAGGCGTATATACCATCGTGGCTATCGGTTTCAACATAATGACCGGTTATACCGGCCTCATCTCCATAGGCCACGCGGGGTTCTTCGCCATAGGTGCCTACACTGCCGCCATCCTGGTGGATAGAGGATTGGTGCCGTTTATTGTGGCCTTGCCCATAGCGGGCATTTTTACAGGGGTGATAGGTTTCCTTCTGGCCCTGCCCTGTCTGCGCCTTTTCGGGATGTATATCGCCATGGCCACTCTTGCTTTCGGATTCATCGTAGAAGAGACCGTACTCCAGTTGAACGCTATCACCGGCGGCCATCAGGGCATCGCCGTGCCGATGCCCACCATAGGTGGTTTCAATTCCGGTATAGTGATGGATTCCGACAAGAAGTTCTACTACTTTATACTGGCCATGACACTAATCTTTATATTCCTCGCCATCAATATTGTGCGCACCAAATACGGGCGCGCCTTCCTGGCCATCAGGGAAAGCGAGATTGCCGCGTCCACCATGGGAGTGGACCTCACTAAATATAAAACCATGTCGTTCACCATCAGCGCTTTCTACACCGGCATCGCGGGCGCCCTGTTCGGTAACCTCCTCCACTACATAGCGCCCAACGCCTTCACCATCTTCCTCTCCTTTCAGTTCCTGGTCATGATAGTGGTGGGAGGCTTCGCCAGCGTCGTAGGATCGATCATGGGGGCAGTGTTCCTGACCGCCCTGCCGGAATTCATGTCATCACTGCAAGAATGGCAGATAATCGTATTCGGCCTCATTCTACTCTTCTTCATCATCTTCGTGCCATACGGGGTAGCGGGCCTGATTAAAGGTATCCAATACAAACGTGCTCTGAAAGCCATGGCAACCAGTGAGCAAGAGATACAGTAAGCGCGAGCAGTGAGCGAAAAGATTAACAGCAGAATGTAAGCCAGAGAGGAAAGTTCAGGATAAGGTAACAGGTTCAGGCCTTGAAGCATGAAATAAAGAAGGCCTCTTATCAAGAGTGGTGGAGGGACGGGCCCTGCGAAACCACGGCAACCAAACGGATCGATCCTCGCCGTTTCGGTGCCAATTCCCGCAAGAAGACAGCAAAAGCCGACATTAAAATAAGGGCTTTGACGCTTCTTGGGAGATAAGAGAGGAGAAATCAAGACCTCTTCTTATAACTTAAGAAGAGGTTTTTTTGTTAATATGGGGAACCGGGCTGGGGGAAATACTCCCGGATAAAAGGATATGCAGCCAGGACGCGGAGAATTTCCATAATCCGGCTGTCTCTCGGGCCGTCCTGGAACTCAGCCAAGTGCAGGAGTGAATAAATGGACAGGATAAAAGGATTGATATGCCGCGAGTGCAGCAGGGAATACCCGGCTGAAGACCTGCACGTATGTGAATTTTGCTTCGGCCCCCTGGAGGTTAATTACAACTACGATGCAATCAAGCAAAGCATAAGCCACCAGTCCCTGCGCGACGGGCCCCCAAGCATGTGGCGTTACAAGGACCTACTGCCAGTGACAGACAAACAGATAGTGGGGGAGAACAGCGGCTTCACACCTCTGATAAAGGCTGAGAACCTGGGCAGGGAGTTGGGTCTTAATAACCTCTACTTAAAAAACGACAGCGTTAACCACCCCACCCTGTCATTCAAGGACCGCGTGGTATCCGTGGCCCTGACCAGGGCCAAAGAGATGGGTTTCGACACCGTTGCCTGCGCCTCCACCGGCAATCTGGGCAACGCCGTTGCTGCCCTGGCGGCCGAGGCAGGATTCCGGTGCTTTATATTTATTCCCGGAGACCTGGAAGTGGGCAAGGTGGTGGGCAGCCAGATTTACGAGCCCACCCTGGTCTCGGTGGACGGCAGCTACGACGATGTAAACCGCCTGTGCAGCGAGATAGCCAACGAAGTCCCCTGGGCCTTCGTGAACATCAACATCCGCCCCTACTACTCTGAGGGCTCAAAGACGCTGGCTTATGAAACCGCCGAACAGATGGGATGGACGGCGCCTGATCAGGTAGTGGTGCCCATCGGTTCGGGGTCCCTGCTCACAAAAATATACAAGGGTTTCCAGGAGCTGCAAATGCTGGGGCTGATCCCGGAAGCGAAGGTGAAGACCAACGGCGCCCAGGCGGAGGGCTGCTCGCCGGTGGCCACCGCCTTCAGGGAGGGCAGGGACTTTATCAAACCCGTGAGGCCGGAAACCATCGCCAAATCGATCGCAATCGGCAACCCTGCCGACGGATACTACGCTATAAGGGTGGCTACCGAGACAGGAGGGGTTATAGAATCCGTCACCGACGACGAGCTGGTGGAAGGTATGCTCACGCTGGGGCGCACTGAAGGGATTTTCACCGAGACCGCGGGTGGGGTCACCGTGGCGGTGCTCAAGAAACTGGTGGAGCAGGGAAAGATCGCGCCGGATGACCGCACCGTGGCCTACATCACCGGAAACGGGCTCAAGACCCAGGAAGCCATCATGGGCGCGGTGAAAAGCCCCATCAAGATCAAGCCTCAGTTCAGCGATTTCAAGGACCAGGTGAAAATATAACCGGTCGGGGAAAAAATCTTTGTTTACAAAACTTCATCAGACGGGATAACAAAGGCACATCTTCATAGCAAAAGCGGCGCGGCCTTAAGAAGCCGCGCCTTTCTTTTTCATGGGCGGAAATTCCGGTGAGGCCGGGATGCGATCGCATATTGATGACATACAGGCTCTGAGGGAATATAATTTTACGGGGCGTATGCCCCCCGGCTATCAAAGGCTCATTCAGGGAGTATGGGTTGAAGGTAAAAGTCGCGAAGACCTCCGGCTTCTGCATGGGTGTGCAGCGGGCCATGAACAAGGTGCTGGATGCCGCCAACCGGGGGCAGGATGCCGTCTACACCTACGGGCCTCTCATACATAACCCGCAGACGGTAGAGCTTCTGAAACAGAAAGAAGTAACTGTGGTGGAGGATATTAAAGACCTCCACTCCGGCACCCTGCTCATCCGGGCACACGGCATCCCTCCCCAACTGCGCGAAAAGATAAAAGAATCCGGGGTCAAGGTCTGCGACGCCACATGCCCCAGGGTGGGCAGCGTCCAGTCAACCATCAAGAAGCACGTCAAGAAGGGTTACACACCCATTATCGTGGGAGACGCAGGCCATCCTGAAATCGTGGGACTCGTGGGCTATAGCGACGGCCGGGGACTGGTCATCAACTCGGTGGAGGAGGTGGATGACCTCCCGACGATGGAAAAAGTGCTGGTCGTGGCCCAGACGACTCAAGACGAGGAGAAATACAGCCGCATAGTGGCCCGAATTAAAAGCCTGTATCGAGATGTAATTTCATTCGACACCATCTGCGAATCGACTCACCTCCGGCAGGAAGAGGTGCGCAGAATGGCCGGTAAGGTCGACGCGGTGATAGTGGTGGGTGGCAAAAACAGCGGCAACACCCGCCGGCTGGCGGAAATTTCAAAGGAGTATGGAGTCCCTACCCATCACGTCGAATCTGAAGAAGAGCTTTCGCCCGAGTTTTTCACCGGCGCGGAAGTGGTGGGGGTAACCGCAGGCGCCTCCACACCCGATTGGACCATTCGGCGGGTGGTGGAAAAGCTGCACCATATCCGGGGAAGGAAAAATCACTATTTCCCCGGCGTCTTGGCGAAACTGCTTCATCTTGCGTGCAGCTCAGGGCTGCTTACCGCGTTATCTGCATTGGGGCTGCTGATGGCCACAGTCGTCCTCACCGAAGGGAGAGCCTCCCCTTTCCTGATCGCCGCCTGCGCCCTTTTCGTTTTCTCCCAACAGACCGTTCATAACCTGTCCGACGCGGAACGCATATACTTCTCCAGCCCCGTAAAGGGAAAATTCATCGCCAGTAACCGCACGTTGCTCGCGGCGCTGGCGGGGGCGGCCTGTCTTGCAGCGCTGCTGCTCTCGCTCCGGCTGGGAATAGTCTCACTGATTACCATGTCTTCGGCCTTCGCCCTGGGGATAACCTCCCACCTGGGCGGTTTCGGCGGCGAAGCGGGGAAAATGCGGCCGGGCAGATGGTCGAGAGAAGGGGGGATAACTACGTCTCTCGCCTGGGCCCTGGCCCTGGCCGGAACACCGGCAGCCGCCTCAAACTCAACCCTTCTGCCCTTCTTGATCGCGGGCGTCTGCATATTTCTCATCTCGTTTCTGAGATTAAACTTCTTCGCCCTGAGGCATATACAGGCGGACAAGATGCTGGGAAGGATGACGCTGGCGGCGCGGTTGGGCGAAAAGAAAACCGTGACCTTAATTTACAGGCTCATAATAGTCCTGGCCGCCATCACGGCGGGTGCATCCGTCGCCCGCATCTTTCCAGCATGGGGATACTTTTTTGCGCCCCTGCCCCTCTACTTTTTCATCCTGACCGTAAAGCGTCGGGCCAACGCCCTGTATTCCGAAAACAACTTTTTCGCTTCGGTGGATGCTTTCATGCTGCTCTATCTCACCGTCGCCCTGATCTGGTATAACGTGGCAAGTTAATAGTAAAAGGATGGGAAACGCCTACCCTACTTCATGGTGCCCCGCTTTATAGAGTTCGTGGATGAGCTGCCCAAGACACCCACCGAGAAGGTGAGGAAACAGGTCCTGCGCGAGACAGGGGTCAACGAGAACACCTGGGACATGGTCAAAGCAGGCATCAAGCTCAAGAAATAACGAAGCGCATATTATATTGGGAGACTTGTAGGGCTATATCATTTGCATTAAACAGCGGGCGTAGGGGCAACACCGCGTATCGCGGGACTACAAGATTTAATGAAAACATTGGCTCTCGTAGGGGCGGGTTTTAAACCCGCCCTCCGTGATGAGGGGTATT
>JAUXIQ010000160.1 GCA_030620925.1 Nitrospinota bacterium | reverse complement strand
GTCCTCGGTGGTAAGATGTATGACGATGCAGTCTCTGCGCAACAGACTAGGGACGGAGGTTACGTAATTGCCGGTGTTACCCGATCCTACGGGTCCGGCTTATCCGATATCTTATTGATAAAGCTCGCCCCCAAGCCCAAAAAGAAACCCGGGCAAAAATAGCCACATATAGCGTAGATATTATTTCAGAATATCGCTTCCTTGAGGACTGTTCAGACAACCCTGAGAAAAAAGCCCTCCCTGACCTCCTCCGCCGGACCCTCAGTAAAAGAGCCGCCTATCTGGTCACCAGGACCGCCGTCTTAGCCTGGCGGGTTACGAAAAGGGTGGTGCTCCCCAGGATGAACTCCCTCAACCTTGTATGCCCGTGAGAGCCCAGAAAGGCCAGGTCCATCTTCCTTATTATGGCGAATTTCAGTATTTCTTCTTCCGGGTAACCGGGAACCACGACTATCTCCGGCTCTACTCCCTGCTCTTTGCAGATGTCCTCTGCGCTCTGCCCTATCTTTTTGCTCTTTTCGCCGTTGTTTTCCACTATCAGTATTGCCAGGGGAAGGTTAAGACGCTTGCAAAAGTTGCAGGCGAATTTCAGTGCGTTACCCGCCGCATTGCTTCCATCGTAGGCGGCGAAAGCATTCTCTATCTTTTTAAAATCTCCGGGGGTAACCAGAACCGCCGTGCTGCTCTTATGCAGGACGGGTTCAGTGGTGGAGCCCATAAGCCCTTTGATAAATTGGGTGTGCTCGCCGGTCTGCGGAATGACGATCAAGTCGTGGTTTTTGCCCTCATCGACTATGGTATCATCCACCACCCCCTTGATTATCCTGGTTTCAGCCTCTATTTCCTCTGCCGCAAATGCTTCTCGGAACTCTTCAAGTATTTTGTCCCCTTTCTTGTTCATGGCCTCTTCCAGGGGCAACAGGTCTTTAACGTCGCCCGAATATCCGAGTGCCAGCGAGGCATCAACGTAGTAATAGCTTCGCAACACCTTGATGTTTATCACGTGAAGACCCGTGGCCAGGGCATTGAATAGATTGGACAGGTATATGCCGTATTGAGTGGCCGTTTTACTTCGTTCCGAATCATCCAGGCATACCAAAATTTTGTTTAACATCGCTTAATCCTTATTGTCTTATAATCTAGGGTTAATATTAATCCCCCCCAAAAATTAATATAATTTTATTTACTGCCGGAGTCAAAGAATGGCCGCCCGGTACGCCAAATTGAGCACCCGGCCAAAACTACTTTCATCGTTATAGAAATCAGTAAAAGCGCGGCAGGACAGAGAATTACAGACAGCTAACCTTTAATCACGCACATGGGCACCATTTTGGCGACCTTTTTGGATATCCCCGCGTTGTGCACCACGTTGACGACGTCGGAAACATTCTTATAAGCCTCCGGCATCTCTTCATCTATGGTGGCTTTGCTCGCCGCCCTCACCATGATGCCCTCCGCCTCCAGCTCCTCCCTGATAGATCTGCCTTTGGCCGCCCTCATCGCCCCTTTACGGCTCAGAAGCCTCCCCGCGCCATGGCAGGTGCTGCCGAAAGTCTCGCTCATTGCCCCTTCGGTGCCCACCAGGATGAAAGAAGCCCTTCCCATGTCTCCGGGGATGATAACCGGCTGCCCGACCGATCTATACAAACGAGGGATATCCGGGTGGTTGGGAGGGAAGGCCCTGGTGGCTCCTTTCCTATGCACCGCCAGGCGCAGCTTTTTACCCTCCACATCGTGGGCCTCTAATTTTATGATGTTGTGCGCTACATCGTATATGAGAGAAAGGCCCAGGTCTCCGGGGCTCATCCCCAGGATTTTCAGGAAGGTTTCACGTACCCAATGGGTGATGCACTGGCGGTTGGCCCATGCGAAGTTAGCCGCGGAGCGCATGGCGCCCAGGTAATCCTGTCCCTCCGGAGAATTATATGGCGAGCAGACCAGTTGGCGGTCGGGCAAAGCTATTCCATATTTCCTGACGGCCCTATCCATTACCTGCAGATAATCGGTGCAAACCTGGTGGCCGAGGCCGCGAGAGCCGGTATGAATCATCACAATAACCTGCCCTTCCCGGAGCCCTAGAACTTCTGCCGCCTCACGGTCATATATTTCCTGGATGTGCTGGACTTCAACGAAGTGGTTACCCGACCCCAGAGTTCCAAGTTG
Source organism: Nitrospinota bacterium (assembly GCA_030620925.1). GTDB lineage: Bacteria > JAUXIQ01 > JAUXIQ01 > JAUXIQ01 > JAUXIQ01 > JAUXIQ01. The sequence goes on along the minus strand of JAUXIQ010000160.1, from coordinate 3,324 downwards.
GGCCCGTCCCCTCTCCAGGGCTTTCTCACTGACTTTTTCGTGAACAGCGTCCTCGATGCAGCCGCTGGACTCACAGAACTCCAGGTCCTCTCGTTCCCCGTAGCCGTTTTCCACGGCCCACTTAGCGCCTTGCAGTGACACTTTGCGCTGCTCATCCTTGTTGAGTTTTATGGGCCCTTTAGAACCCACTCCCGCCGGAATGCTCCGGAAAAGGTCTTCCACCAACTCCCGCAACAGGTCTTTTATATCTTCCTTGTTGAGATTACTCCTCAAGGCGCGCACGCCGCAGTTTATGTCGTAGCCTGTGGCGCCGGGGGAGATGACTCCCTCTTCCACATCGGTAGCCACTACGCCCCCGATGGGCAGCCCGTAACCGTAGTGGATGTCCGGCATGGCCAGGGAAGCCTTCACGATACCGGGAAAACTCGCCCCATTGACCACTTGCTCCAGGGAGTTATCCTTGGTGATGTCTTGAAGCAGGCGCTTGTCGGCGTAAATTATCCCCGGCACCCGCATATAGTCCCTGTATCCTTTTGGGATTTCCCATCTATAATCGTCTATTTTCTTTAACTGCATGTCAGCATCCTGTCCGTTTTCGTCGTTGCAATTCGAGTGAGACGCAATTACTTATAGTCAAGTAGAAATCATTATTGGCCTGTAAATTAAAACTCTTCCCCATCACAAATATATCGACTGACAGGGAATAGTTCAAAGTATTTTGGAGTAGATAGGGTGGCAAGCCTGCTTCTATCGCTTAGTTTGTGGCCCTGCCGGTAAAAGTTTTTCAGGAGATATAGAGGAGCACTTTGGTATAGTTTTTCTTTAATGCTTCCTGGAATGCTTGAAGGCCGTCTTTAAGCTGGAAGGAGACTGAAATAAGCGGCCGGACGGAAACCTCTCCCCGCTTCAGCATTTGAAGAGCGGAGGGGAACGGTCCGCACCTCGATCCGATCAAGGTGACCTCGTTAACCACAACATCGGAAAAATTAAGCGCTGAGTTACGGGCATACGTGCTCTTCAATACTATTGTACCCCGGGGAGAGACTATCTCCTTGGCCAGTTTCAAACCCGTGGAAGAACCGGTGCACTCCACCACTACCTGGGCATCCCTTTTGGCTTCATTTTGGAATTCGCTCGACGTCTTGAGGTTGATATCCATATCATCGATAAGCCGTAATTTTGATGGGTGCTTTGCCACCAGCGTCGTCTTGCGACTTATCCTTCCTATCACCTGTGCCGCCAGTAGTCCCAGCTTCCCGGCCCCCAGTATTACCACTTCGGTATCGGGCCTTATTGGAACCTGTCGGGTTATCTGAATCGCCGCCGCCAACGGCTCGGTGAACACGGCTTCTTCATCGGTAAGGGAATCAGGGACCTCGTGGAGGTTGTTATTCGGAAGCATGGTGTATTCGGCGAAGGCCCCGTTCCTCTCCGCAATGCCCAGGACTGTTCTCGACGGGCAATGATTCCCCAGGCCCTGCTCGCAAGTTTCACATTTTCCGCAGGGACAATTTATCTCTCCCACAACCCGTTTGCCGTCCAGCTCGGGGTAACGGTCGTCTTCCACCAGGCCCACGAATTCGTGGCCGGGTATGCCTCTGAATCCCATGTAGCCTCGCGTTATCTCCAAATCCGTTCTGCATATTCCGGCCAGGACCACTTTTATCAGGACTTCCCCCACCCTCCGCCGTGGAGGACGAACGTCCTCTCTATACTCCAGCTTACCGTTAAAGAGAAGAGCTTTCATAACACCAGAACCGGTCTTTTATTCCTGTTCTTTGTTCAACACGTGACAATAAGTAGTTCCGGTTGAAACCTCCGAATAACACTGATTGCAGGAGATGCACTTGGCTCTCTCGCGGTCTCCTTCCTTCCACCTCTTTATCAGATGGGGTTCCCATATAAGCGGACGGGACATGGAAACGAACTCCGCATCGCCTTCCTCAAGCACTTTTTCTATCACCTCCGGTGAGCGCATCCCTCCCACCAGTATCAAAGGTACAGACCCCACGTGCTTTTTGAACTCCCGAGCGTATGGGAGCAGGTAGGCTTCATTTTCGGGAGTATTGATATCGGTGCGTGCCGAACGGGTGTTGCCCTCGGCGCCGCCGGCGCTTATTTCTATGGCGTCTATTCCCCTGACCGTCAGCATCCGCGCTGTACGCACCGACTGTTCAAGGGTGAGACCATCTTCCAGCAGGTCCTCCGCATTCATCTTTACCAGCACCGGGTACTTGCTACCAACCATTTTCCGCACCGCGCGGTAAACCTCGAGCACTATTCGACCCCGGTTTTCCACCGTGCCGCCGTATTCGTCCGTCCTGTTGTTGGAGTGGGGTGAAATAAAGGCGCTCAAAAGGTATCCGTGAGCGCAGTGAAGCTGCACGGCATCGAAGCCGGCCTCCCTGACTCGTCTTGCCGCATGGCCGAACGCCTCCACCACTTCCCGTATATCGTCCTTGGTCATCTCCCTGGGGGTGGTATGTGAATTGGTGTAAGGGATGGGGGATGGGCCCATGGGAGTTTCGCCGCCGATGATTTCCGGCGTGGTCTTACGGCCACTATGGGCCAATTGAGCGCAGATTTTGCCTCCAGCCTGGTGCACTCTGTGCGCTAATTCTTGGAAGCCGGTTACGTGTTCGTTGTTATAAATGGCGGTCATGTAGGGTGCTCCCCTGCCGCTTGCCAGGACATAGCTGAAACCGGTTATTATCAGGCCCACCTCACCGCGAGCCAACTCCTCGCTCATGCTCAGCAGTTCTTGAGTCATCTCGCCACGGGCTGTGGCCATCCCCTCATAAGTCGCGGAACGCACAATCCTGTTCTTGATCTCCAGAGTTCCGATTTTCCCCGGTTGGAAAATTGCGGACATGGCTCGTCCTCCACTATAGGTATATCGTGGTTATTCAGTATTCTTGGCACAGCGTTTTTCTACGGGATAATCTTTCCCTCAATAGAGGGTTTTGGTCAATATAGTTAAAGCAGTGAGTATGCCATGGAGGGTTCTCACCAGAGCGCTATCAGCATGCCGGAGTCTATTTCCTGTTGAGTAGAGCGGCGATACCCTCTTCAGCTTGAAATGAACAGGCGATCGTAAACTTCCCTAAACGTATAAACAGAACATTGCCCACACCATGATTATGAACAGGGAAAATATGAGGAACCATTTTAAAGGGTTTTTTAAAAAGCGCAAGGCAAAAGAATATCTGGAATTGTACCATTATATCATATTTCGAGAAAATCGGCTCAGACAGGCCGGCATACTTTGCAGGGGCAATAGCCGCTCTCGAGCGCATCGCTTAGTTGTGCGAAGTGAACGCGATT
>JAUXIQ010000207.1 GCA_030620925.1 Nitrospinota bacterium | reverse complement strand
GGCGCAGGGCGTTCCGCCCGGTCTGGGTGAGCCGGTGTTCCATAAGCTGGATGCGGACCTGGCGGGAGCCATACTTAGCATAGGCGGCGTGAAAGGGGTGGAGTTCGGAATAGGGTTCGATGCTGCTGAGATGTACGGCTCCCAGGTAAACGACCCGATGGTTATGAAAGAGAAGAAGGTGGGGACCATCACCAACAACCATGGCGGAATCCTGGGGGGAATCTCCAGCGGGGAAGACATCGTGATACGCATCGCCGTCAAACCCACCTCTTCCATAGCAAACCCCCAGAGGACGGTGGACAGGGAGGGGCGGGAAAGGGAAATCACCGTTAAGGGCAGGCACGACCCGACCATCTGTCCGCGCATAGTCCCTGTGGCCGAGGCCATGACGGCCATTATCCTGGCGGACCATCTGCTCAGGAACCGAAGCTCACGAGCGGAGCATAGAGAGCAATAAGAGGGGGCAGGGGTAATGAAACTCCAGGTGGAAAATTCGTCACTGAAAGGGAACGTTGTAATCCCCGGTTCAAAATCGCATACAATAAGGGCGCTCATTATTTCCTCTCTGGCAAAGGGTGAGTCGGAAATAGTCAGGCCGCTCGACTCGTCGGATATCAGCTCCTGCATCGATGCCTGTCACGCACTGGGAGCGGATATAATCAAAGGTGAAACCTGGAAGGTAAAGGGAACGGGGGGGCGCCCCACCGTTCCTGAGAACATAATAGACGTAGGCAATTCGGGGACGACGGCCAGGCTGGCGGCGGGAATGGCATCGCTGGGTCCTAACACCGGATATACCATAATGACCGGAGACGAGCAGACGCGAAAGCGGCCTATGGGTTCCCTTCTCTCCGCCTTAAACAATCTTGGAGCGAATGCCTACTCCACCAAAGGGGATGGAACGCTGCCTGCGGTTATCAGGGGAAAGCTGAAGGGAGGGGAGACTTCCGTGGATGGTGTCACTTCTCAGTTTCTCTCCAGTCTCTTGCTATGCTGCCCTCTGGCAGAGGGTAATGCGAGCATAACTGTCAATAACTTGAACGAAAAGCCCTACGTCGAGATGACGCTCTGGTGGCTGGATAAGCAGAAGATTCAGTACCAGCGACGCGGGTTGGAATCTTTTGAAATAATGGGAGAGCAGAGGTACAAGCCGTTTCGGATTACCATACCGGCCGATTTCTCTTCAGCGACCTTCTTCTTATGTGCTGCGGCCATTACGGACTCAGAGCTAAAACTCGAAGGCTTGAACATGGAAGACCCCCAGGGAGATAAGAGGATTATAGAGGTATTGAAGGAAATGGGGGCCGAAATAGATGTTAAACCTGAGGGCATCACCGTTCGGGGTAGTAAAATCAGGGGAATAGAAGTGGATATGAATGATATCCCTGATGCGCTCCCCTCCATGGCCGTCGTGGGGTGCATGGCGGATGGCAAGACGGTATTGAGAAATGTCCCACAGGCGAGGCTCAAGGAGACAGACCGCATCGCGGTGATGAGCAGGGAGCTGACGGCCATGGGCGCACAAATAGAAGAGCTTGAAGACGGGATGATCATCCACCAGAGCGAATTGACCGGGGCGCAAGTGCACGGACACCATGACCACAGGGTGGTGATGAGCCTGGCCGTGGCCGGGTTAGCGGCAAAAGGGAAGACCATCATAGATTCAGCGGAAGCAATGGCGGTCACCTTTCCGGATTTTGCCGAGCTCATGGGCGGCGTCGGTGCCCGGATGTCCATCGTTGAGGACCAGTGAAAAGACGCCACGATAGTTAATGTTAACCATCATATATTATATGATACACTATTGAATATATTGTATATTCAAATATTGCCTTTCTCTATAAAATCTCCCCATTCGTCCCAGGATTTATAGCGGTTGAACGAGCAAAACTCACATACCAGCCTCTCGGATGGCGACCCGCGGTATAAGTGGTACATCACCTTCTGTACAATGATCGGCACCCTCATGGTTATCATGGACACGGTCATCGTCAACGTGGGCTTACCAAAAATCATGGCCTCCTTCGGGGTGAACGTAAACACCGCTCAGTGGATAGTTTCGTCTTACATGCTCTCCATGGCCATAATGATGCCCACCGTGGGCTGGGCGGGGGAAGTCCTGGGGCACAAGAACCTCTACCTGTTGAGCCTCACAGTATTTACCATAGGCTCTGTCTTCTGTGCTCTGTCCTGGAACATAGAGTCCCTCATATTTTTCCGGGCCTTGCAGGGCATAGGCGGCGGCGCACTCATGCCCATCTCCATGGTAATAATCTTCGAAGCGTTTCCTGAAGAGCAGAGGGGATTGGGCATGGGCATATACGGTTTGGGCGCCAGCATGGGTCCGGCCATCGGGCCTACCGTCGGGGGTTATCTGATCGACAAGTTCAACTGGCCTTCGATGTTCTGGATAAACGTACCTGCCGGCATATTGGGGATAATGCTTACCATATCGATCGTAAAGGATATAAGGCCCAGGCGTAAGATAAAATTCGACTTCATGGGCTTCATCACCATGAGCCTTTTTCTGACCACCCTTCTTTTGGCCCTCGTCCAGGGGAGGCTGGAGGGCTGGGATTCCAATTACATCATCTCGCTGTTGTCTGTCGCCCTGGTGTCCATAATCGTCTTCGCAATGGTCGAGCGTAAGGCTAACCCGCCCTTCATCGACCTCAGCCTTTATAAAAGCGGCGTGTATTCCAGCGCAACGATAGTTTCCGTGTTCATGGGGATAGTGATGTTCGGGGCCACCTTACTCCTCCCTCTCTTTCTACAAAGCGTTCACAACATGAATACCCTGCAAACCGGCCTCATGGTTTTCCCGGGGGCCATCGTGACCGCCGGCCTGCTACCCACCTCCGGCTGGATGGCGGACCGCTTCGATCCTCGCTTACCCATGAGCATCGGCATAACGGGTTTCCTCATTTCGGTTTACCTGGGCATGCGGCTCGACGCCAGGTCCTCCGACGCCTTCATTTTGGCCTTGGTCATTTTTCGGGGTGTGGGTATAGCCATGATTTTTCCGCCCCTTATGAACACCGCCCTCATGTACGTTTCCCCCATGAAGGTGGGAATGGCCTCCGGTCTCCTCAACGTCATGAGGCAGATAGGGGGCACCTTCGGCGTGGCCCTCACCAGCACCATGCTGGAGAAAAGGATGGCCGTGCACGAGCTCACCATGGGTGAATCCATAAACACCGCCTCCATGGGAACCCAGAACGCTTTAAGCGGGCTTCAGGGCCTGTTACACGGCTCCGGCGTTGCGGATTCCACCACGCGCGCCGCATCTTTGTCTCTGATCAAACAGTACATCTCGGGTCAGGCGCTGGTCTCTGCGTTCAGCGATTGTTTCTGGATAATTTTCGTAATTTTCATCTTTGTGGTCATTCCCGCAGGGGCCATAAGGAAGAAGGCCCGCTCCCCTTCACCCGAGGGTCAGAGCTAAAAAGAGAAAGCGAAGTTAAATCCAGTTGAAAAGTAACAATAATATGATATAAAATTAGCGTGCTGATTTTAGCTAATGGATTTTCGTTTAATCATTTCATCCCCTATCGGGGGAAAGAGAGAAGGGGCGGACAGCCCGAAAAGTAGTTTTGACAAAAGGAGAGGGCCTGAATATGAACGAAGAAGGAAAGAGCATGAGCGTCGGGGATTTCTTCAAACGGAGGGTTTTCGATGAAAAATTCGCTGATAGGGATTTCGTCCTATTCGAGGATGAAAAATATACATGGAAGCAGACCTATGAACAGGCGGTGAAGTACGCCAACGCGTTTATCGCTATGCGCCCGCGGCAGGATGTTCCCTTCCACGTGGGCATATTCATGGAGAACTACCCCGAGTTCATCTTCACTTTCCTGGGGTGCGCTCTTTCCGGCTCTGTACTGGTGGGGATTAATACCACGCAGCGAGGCGCTGCCCTTGCCAGGGACGTAAACCACTGCGACTGCCAGATTCTAGTCACCGAGAGCAAGTTCCTGGACGAAGTAATGGGGATCAAACAGGACTTGCATTTCGTAACCGACAGCGAAATCCTGGTGAATAATCACAGGGAAGCCGACAAGACACTCCCGCAGGGCATCACGTCCATAAACGACAAGCTCAAGGAGCTTGAAGCGGAGATGGGCGAGGCCTTATTCAAGGATCCCGATCTGAAGATCGATCCCATGGACTGGCTCATGGTTATATACACCTCCGGCTCTACAGGCGCACCCAAGGGAATAATGAACAGCCACCATAAGATGGTGGACACCACCGATATGCTCGCCGAGCGGCTCCAGTATACCGATCAAGACGTCTCCTATGCAGCCATGCCGCTGTTCCACTCCAACTCTTCTTTCCTCGCACTGATGCCCGCCATAGCCAGGGGAGGGAAGATATCCATGCGGCGCAAATTCAGCGCCAGCGGTTTCCTGCCCGATGTACGCAAGCACGGGGTGACCTTCTTCAACTACGTGGGAAAACCCTTCGCCTTCATCCTCTCAGCGCCTGAAAATCCGGACGACGCCGATAATCCACTGCGCATAGCCCTGGGGAACGGCGCTTCGGCTGAGCACCAGGAGCAATTCCAGAGGCGCTACGGCCTGGAAGAAGTGGTGGAAGTCTTCGGCTCCACGGAAGGAGGAGCCACTACCATGCGCTTTCCGGAAGACCCCAGGGGAAGCGTGGGCGCCATGC
>JAUXIQ010000206.1 GCA_030620925.1 Nitrospinota bacterium | reverse complement strand
GCAGCGCCTTCCAGGCGCGAAAATTCAATTACCGGGAATGCTTTCGTAATAGAGACTTTACACCGTTGATGGCGCAAGCTAAAATAAGTATTGGTTTATTTTTAATTAAAATGTCTTAACTTAGAGGATACTGCGTCGATGATCCCCGAAAGATTAGAAAAATTTTCGTCGTTTCTGGCCATGGAGGTTATGGAACGCGCACAGTCCATGGAGCGTGAGGGGGCGAACATCGTCCATCTTGAAGTGGGAGAGCCCGATTTCGATACCCCTCCCTGCATCAAAGAAGCGGCTATAAAAGCCCTAAGCGATAACCGGACCCACTACACCCACAGCCTGGGGCTTCTGGAACTGAGAGAGGCCGTTTCGGAGCACTACCACGAAAAATACGGCGTATACGTATCACCCGAAAGGGTGCTCATAACTTCCGGCACTTCCCCGGCCATGCTTGTAATCTTCGCAACCCTGCTCGATCCGGGGCAGGAAGTCATCCTGCCCGACCCTCATTACGCCTGCTACCCCAACTTCATCGATTTCTTCTCCGGTTCACCCTCCTTTGTCAAGGTCTACGAAGACAACGGTTTCCAGTATTCGGTGGACGAAGTCAGATCGAGGCTGAACGGAAACACCAGATGCATAGTAATAAACTCACCGGCCAACCCCACGGGGGCCGTGCTGGAAAAGGAAATAATGGAAGATATAGCCTCGCTGGGGAACTACGTGGTGTCCGACGAGATTTATCACGGCCTGGTCTATGAGGGGAAGGAACACTCCATGCTGGAGTTCACCGATAAAGCCTTCGTGCTCAACGGTTTCTCCAAGCTCTACGCCATGACCGGCTGGCGGCTGGGCTACATGATCGTTCCCCAGGACTTCATCAGGCCCATACAGAGCATGCTCCAGAAATTCTTCATCTCCGCCAACTCCTTCGTTCAGCAGGCGGGCATTACAGCGCTGCGAGAGGCCGGGCCGGACACGGACCGCATGGTGGCCGAATACGACCGCAGAAGAAAATTCATGGTGAAGCGCCTCAGAGAAATCGGGCTGGGGGTGGTTCGTGAGCCGACGGGCGCGTTTTACGTGCTGGCCAACGCCCGCCGCTTCACCGACGATTCCTTGAGCTTCGCCCTGGAAGTGCTGGAGAAAGCGAAAGTAGCCGTTACGCCCGGGATCGATTTCGGCAAGAACGCCGAGGGTTTCCTGAGGTTCACTTACGCCAATTCCATCGATAACATCGCCGAAGGCATGGACCGGCTTGAGACATTCCTCGAGGAGAGGAAGCCGGTCGCGCCGAAGGTCTAATATCCATAGAACGCCATGATCAACTGCGCCATACTGACCGTCAGTGACAAGGGCTCCCGGGGGGAGAGGGAGGATAAGAGCGGCCAAACGCTGCGGGAGATGCTCCCGGATGACAGCTACACGGTTGTCGAATATCAGATAGTCCCCGACGAGGTCGAAGAGATAAAAGAGAAACTCCTCGAGTTCTGCTCCAGCGGCCTGGACCTGATACTGACCACCGGCGGCACGGGCGTCAGCCCCAGGGACGTTACCCCAGAGGCCACTCGACAAGTCATAGAAAAAGAGGTCCCCGGAATGGCCGAGGCCATGCGCATGGAGAGCATGAAGATCACCCCCCACGGCATGGTATCCAGGGCGGTCGTGGGTTTGAGGGGCGAAACTCTCATCGTAAACCTGCCGGGCAGCCCGAAGGCCGCAAAAGAAAACCTCCAGGTGGTCCTGCCCGCGATTCCCCACACCATAGAGAAAATCAAGGGAGACCCCTCCGATTGCGCCCCGGAGGAACAGTAACCCGCTAAACCGGAGTCGCTTACCATGGCCGCCAGAATAGTCGTGGACGGTTACAACCTGATGATGGCGGGGCAAGGTATGAACCGTGGCATGCTCCGCGACCTGGAAAAAGCCAGAGAAGGCCTCATAAACAAACTCGCAGGATACAAAAAGATCACGGCCAACAAAATAACCGTGGTCTTCGACGGCAGCCTGGAAGGCGGGATATATCCTAAAAAAACTAAAATCGCCGGAATCGATGTCGTCTTCAGCCGTCACCCCCAAAAGGCGGACGACGTCATAAAAGCCGCGGCAGGAAAATCGGGCGGCGGCCTGATAGTCGTCACCTCAGACAACGCGCTGGCCCGCACCGTCGAAAGGGCCGGATGCACCACCATCTCCTCCCCGGAGTTCATGGACAAAGTCGAGTACGCCGCAATCGCAGAATTGAAAGGTGACACCGGCGAGGAAGACTACTCTCAACGGCCTCCAGGCACCAAGAAGAAAGGGAACCCCCGGCGGGCCTCGAAGAAAGAGCGTAAGCGAAGGGCCCGGCTGCGAAAGCTGTAACCTCCCCGCTCTGCACTCCGACATTCCTCTGTTCTACTCATTCATACCATACTAAAACAAATTATAATATGGTGTTCTGATTCATCTATATATGGTTATCATTAATGGTTTTAGGCTTATATCAATAATATTTATACCAATATAAAATATCCCTTGCATAACATAATTCTTTTTGTTATCTTAGCCGAACTCAAAGCAGGCTATTCAATACTTTCTATACTTCCGGGGAGGGGGAGTGGATGGTCAGATATGTTATCAACAGGATAATCTATCTTATACCTGTCCTCCTTTTACTGTCATTATTCATATTTTCCATCTCGCATATGCTTCCCGGCGACCCCATAGACGCCTTGGTACCTCCCGACGAGGCCGCTGACCCTGAAATCAGAGAAATCCTTATAAAAGAGCTTGGCCTGGACAGGCCGGTGATGGTGCAATACTTCGACTGGCTCTGGAGTTTGCTGCATGGAGATTTCGGCCAGTCCATATTCACCCGGCAACCGGTCAAAAAGCTGGTCTTCCAGGCTATACCCGCCACCCTCTACCTGGCGTCGGCGGCCTTTCTGATAGCGTTGCTGGTAGCCATTCCCCTGGGCACCATTGCGGCGGTTAAGAAGAACACCCGTGTGGATTACGCGGCCATGGTCGCCGCGCTGCTGGGGGTCTCCATACCCGGTTTCTGGCTGGCCCTCATGTTCATCCTGTTTTTTTCATTAAAGTTGGGCTGGTTACCCAGCATGGGGCACGTGGACCTGACGGTAAATGCCGCCGCCAGCCTGAAGCATCTGCTGCTCCCCGCCCTGGTGATGGCCGCTCTGCCCTGCGCGATAGTCACCCGCATGATCCGCTCCAGCATGCTGGACGAGCTGAAGAAAGAATACGTCAATACACCCCGCTCCCAGGGACTTCCCCAGCGAATGGTCATCTATAAATATACGCTCAAAAACGCACTCATCCCCACCATCACCATGGCGGGGCTATGGTTCGCCCGGCTGCTGGGCGGCACCATCATCATCGAACAAATCTTCGGGTGGCCGGGTGTGGGGCTTCTGATCTGGAATTCCATAAACGCCCGCGATTACCCCGTGCTCCAGGCCGGAGTGCTGATTCTGGCCACGGCGTTTGTGACCATTAATCTGATCGTAGACCTTCTCTATAAATGGGTGGACCCCAGGGTTCAGCTATCCTGAGCGTGAGGAACCGGGGAGAAAAAGAACGTGCGAAATGCTGTTGCCGGACAGATGGAACTGGCCAGACCCCCTCTATCAGAGCGGGTGAAAGCCATTTACGACCGCTTTTTGGACGTGTCCGGCGAACTATTCAAGAACAAGCTGGCTGCCTGGGGGGCCGTAACCGTTTTAGTGCTGGTGTTGATAGCAGTCTTAGCACCCTACATCGAGAGGTATGACCCCATAGCCATGAACCAGGATGCCCTATTGCAAAAACCCGGACTCAAACACTTCTTCGGGACCGACCAGTACGGCAGGGACGTCTGGTCCCGGGTGGTACACGGAGCCAGGCGTGCGCTCTGGATAAGCGTGGCCGCCGTTTTACTGGGTATATCGGCGGGAGTGCCCCTGGGGGCGGTTTCCGGCTATTTCGGGAAGATGGTGGATAACATACTGATGAGAGTGGTGGACGCCTGGCTGGCCATGCCGGGCATACTCTTTTTTCTGGTCATGGCAACCATTTTCAGAGCCCACGGATTTGCAGAGAGTGATTGGTCGATGATAATAGTGTTGGGCATAGCGCAAATACCCCTTCTGGCCCGCCTGGTGAGGGGCACCTTCCTGCAGGAGAAAGAGAAGGAATACGTAGAGGCCTGCAGGGCCACGGGGGAATCCAACCCCTACATTATCTTCCGACAGATTCTTCCCAACTGCCTGTCTCCGGTGATAGTGCAGGCCACGATTGCTATAGGTTACCTCATGATAATCGACGCCGCCCTGGGATTCCTTGGGTTAGGCGCTCAACCGCCCACACCCAGTTGGGGGAACGATTTAAGCGCGGCGAGGGGGTTCATGGAAACGGCGCCCCATCTCTCCGTCTTTCCGGGGATAGTCCTTTCCCTGGCGGTACTGGGTTTTAACCTGTTCGGGGATGGTCTGAGGGACGCACTCGATCCCAGACAGGTGGAAAGATAGACCGAACCATAATAAGAGGTATGGAGCCGATGGAGCAAAGCAATGACCAGGTGTTAAAGGTCCAGGGGCTGACCACCAGGTTTTACATGAAGCGGGGCTTACTCACCGCCGTGGACGATGTCAACTGGGAGGTCAGAAAGGGAGAAGTTTTCGGCCTGGTGGGGGAGTCCGGCTGCG